>DEKQ01000059.1:1760-4244 GCA_002353975.1 Prevotellaceae bacterium UBA2718 | reverse complement strand
GCAATCAATGCACTCTGCAGAGAATTTTCACCAATCGTGAAGTTAGCCTGAGTCATGTAGTCCTGAATGAATACACGACGCTCCTTGATAGTGCTTCCGTCACCTGCGTAAGGAGGCAATGCATATTTGGTCGGCCAAGTGATACCCAGAGACTTGTCTGCTGCATACTGTTCTGCAGTCTTACCGAGTTCAGCCAGTTTTTCAGCTGTAGCTTCATCAGGATCCAGTTTACCGGTGATATAGAAGGTAGCACCATTACGGATGAGGTTGTTCAATCCCCAGAAGTCCACGCCAGAGTTGTTTACGAACTCCAAAGCGATGTAAACGACGTTCTGTTTGCCACCAACAACTGCCTGATTCCAGTTGTCCCATACCAATGTGTAGTTTGGTGTGCTCTTAACACCATCTGCGCTATAGGCAGGAATAGCTGTACTTGGCAGGTCGTTGTCGTAGATGTAAGATGTGAACGTAGGTGTTTCAGCCTTCGCAAGATAGTTCCAACCCATTTCTGGTTCTACACCACCAATCAGCACACCTGTAAGTGTGAAGGTACCGGCTCCGGCAGCGATGGTCTTGTTAGGCTCATTCGCACCTTTGCGCTCATACTGGATTTTGTGGTTATTATCCTGTAATGTGGCGGCACCATAGCGTACAGTTGTTTTCAGCAAAGCTGTACCATAGTTGATGTTCTGCTGCATAGCAACGCTACGTGTAGAAGACAACACGTGACCATTCTTTGTCCAACCTGTCCACTTTGCATTAGCATCATTATCCCAATCTGTAACTCCGTCAGGATAGTCAGCAGTTATATGTGGGTCATTGGTAACACGAACGGGGCTGTTGCCAAAATAGCAGAGCTCAGCAGGATAACGATAGTTCAGAGGGTTGAACGAGCCACCAGGACCGCCACTCATGGCATAGTCAGGAATGCTTTCCATATAGCTATAAGTGAAAGTTCTGTCAGCATCCACAGTTGGGTTGTCGATAGTTATTTGCAGGATGGTAGCACCCTGAGGAACATTGAAAAGGGTTACAGGGAAGGTATTCAAATCTCCTGTTACCAAGTCGTAAGAGGCCGGAGATACCGGTGCAGGTACCCAACCTTTAACAGTTGCCGTGGCACGCCATGTTTTGCTACTCGTATCTATTATGGTGTTCAGCCAACCTTGAATTTGAGCAGCAAGAGCCTTGGTGATGGCTTCTGACTTAGAAGTTGGAGTTGCTCCAGCCACACTGTTAATCACCTCATAGAGGTCGCCTAACATTCTGGAAACTGCTGGACCTGCACCTGCACGTAATTCGTTTGCGTAAATGGTATTCAACGAGATAAATGCATCTGCCATGATTTCACCGAGAGCGTCATTCTCCATGAGAACATCAGGATCACCAGCCTCTTTAGCGGGTGTATTTGTCTTTCTCACCAGTTTTCCTTCATTGTAGGTGACATAGTCTTTCCAACCTAAACTGCTGACATTGAAATCCACGGATTCATAAGCACCCGAAACGACCACTCTTGAATCAACCAGTTTTGTCATAACGGCTGCAAGCAAATTCTTATACTGCGTAAAAGCAGCTATTGAACCTTCAGGAATGCGCTTGTTCAGCGTAAAGGAAGTGGTAGACAGGTCCTTGTTTACTGTGTAAGTAATGCTTCCCTGCGCTTTGTCGATGCCGTTCTTGATGGCTTTTCCCCAGAACATCAGTGTGTTTGTTCCGGTAGGCAGTGCCAACTCGATCACACGGCGTGACTTAGGTGTAGAGCCGGTTCCGTCGGGGTCAAGTGCTCCGCTACTTAGGATTTCACCCATGTTGTAGGTTTTTGCCGCAGTAGCTGCTGTACTAATAATTTTACCATCCTCAGCCTGCTTAAATGTTGCAAGCAGAGCATTGTTGATGCCGCGGAAGTTCTCAGCTGTGCTAGCCTGTGTGTTAGCAGATGACATACGGGTGGTTCCACTACTAGAAGATACGTTCATAACGAAGTCAACACCGACCTCACCAGTCGTTGCGTTATACTTCGGGTTGTCCTCTGCTACTGTGTCATCGCTTCCGCTGCAGCCTGTGAACATCGTTGCACCTACAAGTGCTATCGCACCGGCAAAGGCAAAATTGAAATACTTTTTCATCTTTTTAAAATGTTGGTTAATACTATTTTATGATATTTTCTCGCTATATATGTTGTTATTTTGTTGTCGTCATGGCCTCCAAACGACGGAGGTTCTCCTGGGCATCGCTGTTGCCATTGGCGGCAGCCCGACGGAAGCAGCGGAGGGCCTCGTCTTTCTGACCGGTGAGCCAGAGGGCAGTGGCCAAGGCATTCTGGGCACGCTCGTCGTTGCGGACGGTCTGTAGCAGGCGGAGTGCCTCGCGATGGCAGTCAATGCAGTCAGTGGTGAGCAGCTCGCTGGCCTCGTTGATGACCTTGGCGGCCTTGTCGGGCACGTAGTCGTAGAAGATGCGGACGTAACCGGAGTTACGCTGGTC
>DEKQ01000059.1:0-1691 GCA_002353975.1 Prevotellaceae bacterium UBA2718 | reverse complement strand
TCGCGGATGTTGGCATCGCTCTTGCTGTCGATGATGTCGAGAGCCTGCTGCAGTTCTTCGCTATGCTGCGGCTCCGTGGTGACGCACTCTGCGAGCTGGTCGCGGAAGTCAGCCCAAGCCTCGCCGCCGCCGACGGTGTCGAAGAGGGAGTCGGGAATCTGCAACTGCTCCTGCACATAGTGCTGCACGGCGAGGGCACGATTGGTGGCCAGCTTCTCGTTGCCGGCAATGGGACCTTCGATGGAGGCGAGACCGATGATTTGGATGACCTTCACGCTGCTGGTGGTGTCGGCCATAATCTGGCGGGTGATGTCAACGATGCGCTCCAGAACGCTTTCGTTCTCGCGGAAATCCGTGTGCAGCACCGACTTCGCCAAGGGGAAGTGTACATAGAGGGCATCCTTGTCGCGCCGCATGATGCGGGTGCGGTCGTAGGGTTTGTACTGCGAGATATGTGCAAGTACCGGATTGTCCTTCTGTAGCTGTCCCGCACGACCTGTGAAGTCCGGTACGAGACGCACGACGGGTTCGAAGGGCTCGGGCTGTGCTTCCTCGGTGTCTGTGGTGGGAGGAGGTACAACGACAACGGGCTCTTCGACTTTCAGCAACTTGGCCGGACGTCCTGGGATGTTAATCACGATATTCAGCGCTGCCTGCGGCATAACGAATAGTTTCTTTTCGTGCCCCAGCATCTGACCGCAGTGTACACATTCGAAACGGTCATAGCTGGTGTAGCCTATGGCTGCACCGATCATGGCTTCGAGGTTGAAGAAGCGGCCCAGCGGCCACGAATAACCATAGAAGATACCGAGCGCCACGAGGTCGCCCTGCCTACGTTCGTTCCTGACGGACTTGTAGAGACCAAAGGGGAATTTGATGCCACCTACGTTGTAGTGACTGTAAATGATGTTGGCTCCAAAGAAATGATGCACGTTGACGGAGTCTGTCCAGTAGCGGACAGATGGCGAGAGCAGCAGATGGCGGAGCTTGCGGGTCGAGACATCGTCCGTAGGCCAGGGACGGTAGCCTGCCGTCATGCCTACCGACCAATGTGGTGCCACACGGAGTCCGACACGCAGATTAGGGGTGAGCACGCCATCGTACAACAGGTTGTTGCTGACCGTAACGACCTGTGCATAAACATCAGTTAAGGCACAACAGCACAATGCTGTTAAAATAATAATTTTAAATGTGCTATACGTCCTTTTTTTTATCATTTTCATTTTAACAAATTCTTTCGACAAAGTTACAAATAAAAGCTCGCACAGAGAATAATTTTAATAAAAAAACAACAAAAATTAACATTCTTTAGTGCTTTTGGTTGATTCTCATGGCTAAAATCAGCAAATTCCAGGCTATGATTATCCTTGCCTGCACCTGATACTCTGGACTGTTGATACGTTCGTTGAGGACATTGATGTCAGGTATCGGGATGTCCAAATCCTTAGGATACATGACGGCTGTGAGGAAGGTATGGTAATTTGAGATAACCAGGTCGAAGTTTGAATGACAGTCCCTCGGCAATCAGCTTGCCCGTGGTGCGCCAGGCCTCTTTTTTGCGACGTTTTAATTGATAAATCGTCAGAAGCCTTCTTCTAAAGACTAAAAAAGGGACCTGCCCAAGCGGACAGGTCCCTTTTACTTATATCAGAGTGATATTACTCTTCCACAGCAGCCTGCGCGGCGGCGAG
>DEKQ01000034.1 GCA_002353975.1 Prevotellaceae bacterium UBA2718 | reverse complement strand
AAAAAAATATGCATTAACTTATCGCTCCCCAGTCAACATTGTCTTTGCGCAGTTCACGGAGTCTGTTCCATAATAAGCTGTTTTCGGGCGCGTTGCATTCCGGGTCGCGGTCTATCACCTTCTGCGCCTCGTCGCGTGCCAGCTGCACCAGCTGCCCGTCCAGCGCTATGTTAGCTATCTTCAGGTCCAGCGCCATGCCGCTCTGCTGCGTGCCCTCCAGGTCGCCGGGGCCGCGAAGCTTCAGGTCTGCCTCTGCTATTCGGAATCCGTCATTCGTCTCACACATTATGTCCAGCCTCTTGCGCGTCTCTGCAGACAGCTCGTAGTCGCTCACCAATATGCAGTAGCTCTGCTCTGCACCTCGTCCTACGCGCCCCCTGAGCTGGTGAAGCTGCGACAGACCGAAGCGCTGCGCCTCCATGATAACCATCACGCTGGCGTTAGGCACATTGACGCCCACCTCGATTACCGTTGTCGCCACGAGCAGCTGGGTCTCTCCGCGTGCAAAGCGCTGCATCTCTTCATCCTTCTCTGCGGGCTTCATCTTGCCGTGAACCTTGCTCATACGATATTCGGGGAACACCCTTTGCAGCTCCTCGTAACCTGCCTCCAGGTCCTGCAGGTCCATCTTCTCGCTTTCCTGTATGAGCGGATAGACTACATATACCTGCCTTCCCTTTGCCACCTCACGGCGTATGCCCTCATAGAGGCTCAGCTTCTGCTTCTCATACTTGTGGATGGTCATTATCGGCTTGCGTCCCGGGGGCAGCTCGTCAATCACGCTCACGTCCAGATCGCCGTAGATCGTCATTGCCAATGTGCGCGGAATAGGCGTTGCCGTCATCACGAGCACATGAGGCGGGTTCTCGTTCTTGCCCCACAACTTGGCTCTCTGCGCCACGCCGAAGCGGTGCTGCTCGTCTATGACGGCAAGTCCGAGGTTATGGAACTGCACCGTGTATTCTATCACGGCGTGCGTACCCACCAGAATGTTTACGCTGCCGTCCAGCAGTCCCTCCATCACTTCCTTGCGCTTCTTGCCCTTTACCACGCCTGTCAGCAGTTCCACGCGCACTGGCAAATCACGCAGAAAGTCCCGTATCGTAGCAAGGTGTTGCTCGGCGAGTATCTCCGTCGGTGCCATCATCACGGCCTGAAAACCGTTATCCACAGCTATCAGCATGGCCATCAGCGCCACAAGAGTCTTGCCTGAACCCACGTCGCCCTGCACCAGGCGGTTCATCTGGCGCCCGGTGTTCATGTCGTTCTTTATCTCGCGTACCACGCGCTTCTGCGCTCCCGTCAGCTCAAACTTCAGGTTCTTGAAGTAGAAATCGTTGAATGCTGCGCCTACCCTCGGCAGCAGATACCCTTTGTATTTCCTGCGGTTGCCGGATACATAGCGCAGTATGTTCAGCTGCACATAGAACAGTTCCTCAAATTTCAGCCTCTCCCGTGCGTGCTGCAATTCATATTGGTTGTGCGGATAGTGTATGGTTCGCAGTGCCTCGTCGCGGCTCATCAGGTGCAGGGGCTGTGTGATGGAGCTTGGCAGTGTCTCGCGCAGCGGTGGCAGATTCTGCAGCAGGGTCTTCACGTAGCGTTCTATGGAGCGCGACGTCATACCCGTTTTCTTCATCCGCTCTGTGGTGTGGTAATAGGGTTGCATCCCCATGCTCTCTAACGTCAGCGACTCGGCAGGGTCTATGTCGGGATGGGTTATCTGCATTCGCCCGTTGAATACCCCCGGGCGCCCGAAGACAATGTAATCTACGCCGAGGTGATAGGTCTTCATAATGTACTGTCCGCCGCTGAACCATATCAGGTCCATCACTCCCGTGCCGTCGCCGAAATGTGCTACGACGCGCTTGCGGTTGGCCCCCATGGGGAATGTCTCATACGACAGTATGCGTCCGCGAACCTGCACGAACGGCATGTCGCTCGTCATTTCGCGGATGGTATATACCTTGCTGCGGTCGATGTGCTTGTAGGGGAAGTGCTGCAGCAGGTCGCCGTAAGTATTGATTCCCAGCTCTTTGCTGAGAATCTTCTGCCTCTGCGGTCCGATGCCGGAGAGATATTTTATGTCCTGTTGCAGTATGTCGGTCATCTCATTCCTAATCTTTCATGGTGGATTGCAATTGCGACGTGAGACACGTCGCCTCCTATTACGTACCCACCGTTTGCGTCCTCCCCCTTGGGGAAGATGGAGGGGGCTTCACTTGACCAGCGCCTCTGCTATCAGCATGTCCATCGGCGTGGTTATCTTGATGTTCTCACGGTTGCCTTCTATCATTGCCGGCTCATGGCCTATGGCTGCTACCACGCTGGCATCGTCGGTGAAACTCTCGTCGTACGGCTGGCGATTAGCCTCTTTAAGTAGCTTAATGTCAAACACCTGCGGTGTCTGCGCAGTGCGATAGTCTTCGCGCACGGCGCTGTGCCACATACCGTCCTCGCCACGCCTGCGCAGGCTGTCAGTCATTGGCAGGCAGGGGATGACTGCCCGCTCCCTGCGTGCGGCGTCATACAGACGTGCTATCGTATCAACACTGACAAAGGGCCGCACGCCGTCATGCACGCCCACCACGCCTGTCTCATCGTCGGGGATGAGGCGCAGGCCGCTCTGCACCGAGTGGAAACGAGTGACACCACCGTCAGCCAGCTGGTATTCAAGGCTGAAGCGGTGCTCCTGGCACAGCTGCCGCCAGTAATCCTGCTGCGCCTTTGGCAGTACAAGTATAATCTGCAGCGGGTCAGTAGCGGGGCGACAGGCATCAGAATACTCCCTGAAGCGCTCCATTGTGCGCATCAGCACAGGCTTTCCTGCGATGGGCAGGAACTGCTTGGGCACTTCGCCGCCCATCCTCAGTCCTTTGCCGCCGGCAACGATTATTACGTAGTCCATCTGTCTTGAAGAATAATGTTATTAGGTTTCGCAAGCTTTGCTTGCTACTCGCTCGGCACTCTGTGACGCTTGCGTAACAACGTGGAGCAAGAACTCCTCTTTTTGCCGATGAAATGGGCTTTTTTTGAGGTCTTGCAGGTCGCTGATGTTGACCCCCGAAAAGCATTGCGTCGTAATAGAGCCTAAATTACAATCTGAAAGCAGGTCTTTTACCTCCTAATAGCAGGTCTTTTACTCGGTAATAGTAGGTCTTTTACCGGGTAATAGTAGGTCTTTTAGAAAGTGACGGGGTAATTAACAACCGTTAACACGGACTGTAAGTTGAAACGCCTGTTTTGTTTCAGATTGTAAGTTTTTGAACCCTTACTTTGCAGCCATGAGTTTGTTGAACATCATGCCCTCGCGGAGCGCCGCTGCCTCGTTCGCATAACCCAGCATTTCGAGTATCGCGTATGAGTAGGGTAGGGTGGCTGCAGGGCCGCAACCGGTGATGGTGTTGCCGTCGATGGTGTAGATTTCTGCTGTGTAGTCAGCCCCCGTCATCTGGTCCTCAAAACCGGGATAGCACGTGGCGCGCTTGCCGTTAAGCAGTCCGAGCGAGCCCAGCACGAGCGGCGCGGCACAGATGGCGCCGTATTTCTTGCCCGCAGCGTCTTGGTTCAACAATGCCTCGCGCACCTCCTGACACTCATTGAGATTGGTAGCACCTGGCAGGCCGCCGGGCAGCAGCAGCATGTCGGCATCGCTAAGGTCTGCACTGGCGATGGTTGCATCGCAGGTGATGGTGACGCCGTGGGATAAAGTGACCTCGCGAGTGGGCAGAATGCTGACGGTCTGGATGTCTATTCCAGCGCGACGGAGCACATCAACGACGGTCAGAGCCTCTATTTCCTCTGACCCTGGGGCTATGAATTCATATACCTTTGCCATGATTTTTCAGGTTTTATTTGTCAGTTTAATAGAAATAATGTAAATTTGCACTTGCAAAAGTACGCTTTTTCTTTGAATTATCAAACTTTTTCGACACCTTTTTTATGAACACCAACAAATTGCGCTTTGCCATCTTCGGCAATGAATATCAGGCGAAGAAGTCGCAGGCAGTCAACAAACTGGTAGCCATCCTGCAGCAGCATGAGGCAGAGATATACATGGACAGGCCGTTCTATGAGTTTATCACAACGGGTCAGCACCTTGACGTAAGCGTGGATGGGGTGTTCGACGGCGATGACTTCAGCGCCGACTATGCCATCTCCATGGGCGGTGACGGTACGCTGCTTGAGACTGCGTCGCGTGTGGGAGAGAAGGGAATACCCATCATCGGTGTGAACATAGGGCGGCTGGGCTTCCTGGCCGACGTCAATCCGTCGGAGATTGAGAAGGCAATCGACGATGTCTATGCGCAGAACTATGATGTGCATCGCCACAGCGTCATTGCCATAAGCACCAAGGGAACGGACAGCACAACGTCGGAAACAGTGTTCGCTGAGCCGTTTGCCCTCAACGATATTGCCGTCTTGAAGCGTGATCACGCCTCGATGATTTCCATTCGTGCAAGCATCAACGGCGAGTATCTTATGACATATCAGGCCGACGGACTCATAGTGACGACTCCGACAGGCTCCACGGCCTATAGCCTCTCCAACGGCGGACCTATCATAGCGCCGGCAACGGGCACGCTGTGCCTCACGCCGGTAGCCCCGCACAGCCTTAACGTGAGGCCTATCGTGGTGCCCGACAGCTCGGTCATCACGCTGAAGGTGGAGAGCCGAAGCCACTCTTTCCTTGCCGCTGTGGACGGACGGTCCACCAGCCTCGGCGACGGGACGGTTGTGACGATACGCAAGGCTCCCTACGAGGCGCTGATAATAAGGTTCTCAGGAAGGAAGTATTTCTCCGTTCTGCGCGAGAAAATGGCGTGGGGCGTTGACCAGAGATAGTGAAAATCAAGAGCTTACATACGAACATACCCATCCGAAGCATACTGCGGTGGCTGTGGCGCTCGTCTGCCGACAATCGTCTGCAGGCCGTCCTAAATACTGTCATCGGACTGCTTGAGACGGTCGTCAGCCTTGCCTCTGTGTGGGCTATGAAGAATGCCATTGACATCGCATCGCAACAGGTGGGGCTGCAAGGACAGTCAGGTGCAGTGCCGACATCGCAGCGGGAGGACCTGATGTGGGCTATCGCGATAATGGCGGGGCTGATACTGAGCACGTTCGCCCTGCGCGTGGCATCGGTATGGGTGAGGAATATCCTGGGCATAAAGGCCCAGAACCGTATGCAGCAGCGTATGCTGAGCCGCATACTGCACTCGCAGTATCAGGGACGCGATGCGTTGCATAGTGGTGACGTGCTCAACAGACTGGAGCAGGACGTTGCTACGGTCGTGAACTTTGTGGCTGAGACGCTGCCGGACATACTCTCTATCTTCACCTTGTTCCTCGGCGCCTTCGGTTATCTCTTCATCCTTGACTACCGTCTGGCGTTGGTCATCGTCATACTGTTCCCGCTGTTCCTGTTGCTCAGCAAGCTTTATGTGGGACGTATGAGGCAGCTGAACCGTGACGTCAGGGAGTCAGACAGCATGGTGCAGAGCATCTTGCAGGACTCCGTGCAGAATCGTTTGCTCGTAAAGTCGCTGGAGAGTGAGGACTCGCTTGTTGACAGGCTGGATGATGAGCACCGCATACTGAGGCGTAAGGTGGTGAGGAAGACGTATTTCTCGGTATTCTCTAACGTGGTGGTGAGTATGGGTTTCGCCACCGGATACCTCGTGGCATTCGGATGGAGCGCCTTCCGGCTTGCCGCAGGTACGCTGACATACGGCGGAATGACGGCGTTCCTGCAGCTGGTGAACAGGATTCAGGGACCGGCACGCAATCTGGCTCGCACCGTACCGAAGTTCGTGTCGGTGTTTACGGCGGCAGAGCGACTGATGATGTTTGAGGAAATTCCGCTGGAGGAAGAGAAAGAGCCGCAGCTGCTCGATGGCTGTTGCGGAGTGGAGTTCAGTGATGTGTCCTTCGCATACGCTGACGAGCCGGACAAGATGATACTCAGTCACTTCTCGTTTGACTTCCGTCCCGGCACCTGCACGGCTGTCACTGGGCGCACGGGAGCCGGCAAGACGACGCTGCTCCGCATGATACTGGCCATCTTAGCACCGGTAAGCGGCAGGGTGTATATATATAATAAGGTGGAACGGATGGAGGCGTCACCTTCCACAAGGTGCAATATCATCTACGTGCCGCAGGGCAACACACTGCTCTCGGGCACCATCCGCGACAACCTCTTGCTTGGTAATCCTGATGCTACGGAGGCTGAAATGAGCGAGGCACTGCGTATGGCGTGTGCGGATTTCGTTGATGACCTGCCCGACGGGATTGATACCGTGGTGACGGAGAACGGCGGCGGACTCAGCGAAGGACAAGCGCAGAGGATATGTATAGCCCGTGCGCTCCTCCGTAAATCTTCACTGATGATTCTTGATGAGGCCACCAGCGCCCTCGATGAAGGCACCGAGCGCCAGCTGCTGAAGAACCTTTTTGAGAACAAATCACGCACCGTCATCTTCATAACCCACCGTCCTGCGGTGCTGAAATACTGTGACGCACACGTGGAGATAGACAGGTGACATGGGAAGTGTTGAAGACACCAGAAACATGGTGAAGGATTTGAAGAGTAATCCCTAAGCAGATACTAATACTTGGGTACGTAATCCAAAATAACATCATTATATTTTGGGATTACGCTTTTTATTCACTACCTTTGCAAAAAATTGCAAGAACAGGCTTCATCTCGGCAAAGAGCAGGCTCTCTCTGCACATGGTTTGCCCTGTCCTTGCAGCAGAAAATGAGCTATTGGTTGGAAATTACATGAATCGTAATTCTCAGATTATACGGACCAGTTGGATTGCCATTGCTGCCAATGTCCTTCTGGCAGGTTTCAAGGCGGCAGTAGGCATTCTGGCTAATTCTGTCGCTATCGTGATGGATGCTGTCAATAATCTCAGCGATGCATTGTCAAGTGTTATCACGATTGTAGGCACAAAACTGTCGCAACGGCCAGCCGACAGGGAACATCCCTTCGGCCATGGGCGCATAGAGTATTTCAG
>DEKQ01000061.1 GCA_002353975.1 Prevotellaceae bacterium UBA2718 | reverse complement strand
TCCTGCTTCAGACGGTTCTCCCAGTCGCCGCCATAGAGGGCGTGGGTGATGGGACGGTCGAAGTCAGAGTTCATGTCGTTGTCGGTGTCAAGGAGATAGAGCTTCACACGGCCTACGTTAGCCTGCCATACGAGCGCGTGTACCATATAATTCATGTAAGGCACGTCAACGACAACCTGATTGCCGTTCTCGTCAAGGGTCTTAGTGATAGGCAGTGAGTTGAAGTTCTGCGCGTCGTAGTTGGCTATCTGCTGGCCATCCATAGAGAGGCTCTGCTTGAAGTAGCCAAAGCGATAGAGGAAACCGATGCCGCACATATCTACGTTAGAGTCAGATGCCTCCTTGATATAGTCACCGGCAAGCATACCGAGACCGCCGGAATAGATCTTCAGCGAATTGTGTATGCCGAACTCCATTGAGAAGTAGGCTACTGAAGGGCGCTTGCTGTCGGGCTTCACGGACATATAGTCCTTGAAGTGCTTGTAAACAGCCTTTACAGAGGCCATAATCTTCTTGTCCTTCACAATCGCTTCCTTGCGCTCGTAGGAGAGTTTCTCCAACAGTTGCACGGGGTTGTGGCCTACTTCCTCATAGACCTGCTCATCGATAGAGCGGAACATCTCACGTGCATCATAGTTCCATACCCACCACAGGTTGTGGGCAATCTCGTCAAGACACTCCAGTTCCTTGGGAAGTGTTGACCTTACGTTAAACTCCTTCCAAATAGGAGCGTTGGCATAGTCTGCTTTAATCTTCATTTGTTTTTATATAAATAAGATGATGTATGATTCTTTGTTATTTTCTCTCGTTGCAGCGGCGCAGGGCAAAGTCGTAGGCCTGCCAATAGTATCTGATGAACTCGCTCCACAGGGCTTTCTTTGACAGCTTCTCGGCTGCGGTGCGTGCCTTCTTCACCTGTGCATCGGTGAGGAGACTGTATTCCACGATGGTGTCCTTGATGGCATCTGCCACCTCAGAGTAGTTGTAGTCGGTGCGATGGATGGTCTTCACTCCGTCGGTTATCTCGCTGTAGGCTCCACCCTTCTCGCTGTTGGCCCAGAGACCGAATCCGGCGAGGTCTGTTGTGATGCATGGAACCTTGAAGGCCACCGACTCAAGCGGTGTATAGCCCCACGGCTCGTAGTAAGAGGGATAGGCGGTGAGGTCTTTGCCGATGATGGCATCATAGTATGGCATATTGAGGATGCCGTCGTTGCCGTTCAGGTAGCATGGTATGAATATCAGCTTCACCTTGTCCTCTTTCCTGTTCCACATGTCGTTGCTCTTCATCATTCCGAGCACGTTGTCGTGGTTCATGTTGTAGAGCCAGTGGGTTATCATCGGGCTCTCGAGCGGTGTGTCGAAGGTCTTGCCAGACTTCATGCGCTCCAGCAGGTCCAGACGTGGCTCGCCAACCCATGCAGGTACCTCTATTAGGGCGAGGACGGGCTTCTTCAGACGCTCGTCATGGCGCAGGCGGTTCATGGATTCTATGAAGACATCTATACCCTTGTTGCGGAACTCATAGCGTCCGGAGGTGCCGATGATGAGTGTATCATCGGAAAATTCACAACCGGTCAGGCAATTAGCCATCTGCAGAAGTGTCTTGCGAACAGATTTGCGCTTGGCAGTGAACTTTGCGCCTTTAGGCACGAAATCATCCTCAAAACCGTTGGGTAATACAAAATCTACCGGCTTGTCAAGAAGTTCCTGACACTCTTTAGCCGTTATGTCAGAAACGGTGGTAAAGCAATCAACGCCCCAGGCAGTCTGCTTCTCAATGGAGTGCTTGGACTGCATATTCAGCTCATCGGCCATCTGGTCGCCGTTGTAGGCCCACAGATACTCATAGAGGGGCTTCATGTTGCCCGCGATGGAGCGACCGATAGAAGTGGCGTGAGTGGTGAATATGGTGGCGATGGAAGGGAAATGCTTGCGAATGTAGAGGGCACCCAGTCCGCACATCCACTCGTTGGCGTGGTAAATCACTTTCTTATCTCTAAGCTTCATGAAACGATAGAGGCTTTCTACCACCAGACCTGCGGCGTAAGAGAACATGCTCGCCTCGTCGTAGTCGCCGTAGGAATGCAGGGAATCAACGTGCCAGTCCTGCCAGAGATTGGTGTATATGCGGGTCTTCTCGAGGAAGAAAGGCTGAAAATCCACCAAGATGGCAACTGGCTTTCCTGGTATATCCCAGCGTCCCACCTTCACCTTCAGACCGGTGCGGGTGTGCACATACTGTGCCTTCTTCAGCCATTTCTGCCATTCAGGAAACAGTGTTTCATCGGGGATAAAGTACGGACTGTCTTGCTCTTTCCAACAATCGGGGCCAATGAAAATGATACGGTCGGGCATTGCCTCCTGCAGTGTCTTGGCACGCGTGGAGAGAACGGTGTAGATGCCGCCCACCTTGTTGCAAACTTCCCAACTTGACTCAAAAATGTAATCGGGCTTCTCTAATGCTTTTGTACTTAATTTCATAATATGGGATGTCAGGTTGACATTCGTTATTGTATATGGCCCTATTTGCAGCAATGGGTTTGTTATCCCTAATCAAAAGAAACCACATAAAACTAATAGCGCGTACAAAGTTACCTTTTTTTTGTGAAACGCATGGTCTGCGACTGTGATTTTGTATCTAAGATACAGTAATTTATTGATTTATATTATTCTGAAATAATCCTGTGCATACGCTCTGCTGGGATTATAGCGTCTGAAATTCTCGTAATTTGTGTATCTGTAGCAGTGGAACTTGAGCTTGAAAATCACTGTGCGAGCGTAGAAATCCTATTGCTTTCTTTGGAGTTATAAAAAATACTCGTAGCTTTGCAACTGACTATAGGAACGAAGATGTGCCTGTTTTGACGCACCATCGTATAGAAAAAAACGGCACAAGTCCCATTATCATCGGGGCTTGTGCCGTATCTCTTTTATGTTGTGTGTTGCTTGTTGAAATGAAGCGGGGTGGGGCAGACCTTTAGAAGTTATAGTCTATACCTACGCCGATTACGTTGTTGGTGCGTGAATAGGTCTCCTTGCCGTAAGAGGCCTGCTTCTCGTAATTGCTGTAGATGCTGATGAAGTATCCGGCATTCAGGCGCAACTTCTTGTTGATATTCCATGCTCCGCCCATGCCGATGCTCCAGCTGTCACAAGCGAAGGATGTGTTTTGCTGATAGCCGTCAGAGAGGCCGTAGTCTGTGCGCTGGCCGCCACAGCTGACGGTGAACTTGTCGTTGATGTCATACTCTACACCTGCAAGGAACTCATGGGTGCCGCGAGTCAGCTCTTCCTGACGGTCATTGGCCATCTTGGCATTTTTGTCATCAAAGAAGTGATACTCTACAGTCGCACGCAGTTTGGGAGTGAACTCATAGCCTGCAGCGACAGAGAGCAGCGCGGGCATGTCGTATCGGGTGCGTACACCGTCCTGATAGGGGGCGGTATAAGCTGCCAGTCCGCTTTCCACTGTGTTCTTGATTTGTGTTGCAGTTGCAACGGCGGTTTCAGGGGTCATCGCTCCTGCAGCAACCAACTTTGCCAGCGGAGCCTCTACCAAGTCCTCTGAATTGAGCGAGGCATTAAGGGAGTTGGTCTCGTTCTTGGTGTTTATCTTGGTGCGGAACTCATATTTTGCTGCCAGTGTGAGTTTTCCCTTGTGGAAGTTAATGCCTATAAGGGGTGCTACGCCCCAACCCTTCTGGTCAACGTCAAGCGAAAGGTTTGCGAGAGTGCCTATTGTGGAATGGTTGGCAATGACGTGACCACGGTAGTAACCGTCGTAGTAGTTCACTCGAATACCTGCGGCAGCTGAGAGGCAGTCAAGAATCTTATAGGTGAAATTGACCTGACCGCCGTAGATGTACTGCTTGCCCTTCATCTTGGAGTCAAATCCATCAGGCGATACTACCGGTACAAAGCCTTGTGTGGCATCAGAGAGTCCCTTAGTGATAGAAGTGATGGTGCTGCCCAGCAATACGTTGAACATTGGCACGCCGTTATCGTATTCCACAGAGCCGCCGCTACCCACGATTCCAATCATTGAGCTGATAGCCCAACGGTCGTGTTTGTAGGCTACGAACAGCGCTGGTACGATAGGTGCAGAGGCTTTGCCCTCGTATTTTGTGCCATCCAACTCGATGTCGCGGTTTTGCCAAGGCTTCTGGAAGTTGAGTGACAGTTGCCAGCCCTCCTTTGTCCATGCCATACCGGCAGGGTTGGAATAGGCTGCATCAATGTCGAATGTAGCGCCTCGGGCCATCATACGGTCGAAGGCAACGTGATAGTTTGTGTTGGTCATAAGGCCGCCGGCAAAGCTACCGACAGACAGGAGCAAGGCAATGCTTGCAGCAAGAATTCTTTTCTTCATTGTTTTGGGTATAAAGATATTTGACAGGAGAGCAGATAAATGGGCTTTCCTTATCTGATTTCTTGCTGCAAAGGTAGTGCTTTATTTTTGTTGGTGCACAAAAAATGCTACAAAAACAGCATGTAAAAGCATGTTTTTGTTCGTTTAGTCCTATTGGGGGTAATAAAAATCCTACTTTTGCTTATCGTAGTTTGTTCCTGTAGTCTTGCGGGGTGAAACCAATTGTTTTCTTAAAAACCCGTATGAAATATGACACGTCGTCAATTCCTATCTCCTGTGATACATCCTTCACCGTCATATCAGTAGTCAGCAGTAACCCCTGTGCATACTGTACCTTCTTCTGTATGATGTACCTCTGTGGCGGCATACCGAATGATGCCTTGAACAGTCGTGTCAGGTGAGGCGGCGTGACGCAGGCCAAGTCAGCGAGTTCGGTAATGCCTATCTCCCTGCTCAGATTATGCTGGATGTACTCTGCCACCTGTATCACGCGTTCATCTTTCACCGATGCCTTCTCCTTCGCGTGCTTCATGAAATAGGAGAAGAGAATCCACACGAGCCCTTGCAACTGCAGGCGTTCATACTCCGCCATGTTGCTCCACGACTCTGCGTAGGCTTTATATGACTGGTGTTCGTCAAAAGACTGTGCCGACCTGTAGGGTAGGGACAGCTGCGGATATAGGCTGCAATAGTTGTTGAAAAGCAGTACGGTAGCCTCGTTAGCCTTCACCTCAACGGGAAATTCGTAGCGGTCAAAGACATCCGTCTTGTCCCTGAACTTCTCATATACGAAGAGATAGTAGAACCCGAATCCCGGGTCACATTCATAACTGTGCGGCACGTAGGTGGGTACAAGATACATATACCCTGGCCGCACCTCTACGTCGCCCTGTGGCAGATGGAGCATCGCACGCCCTTTGACGGCATAATAGAGCCGTGCAAAGGGCGACGATAGGTCACGCTCACCCCAATGGTGCTGAGTTTCGGCATAGCCTACGTTAAGCACCATCAGGTTTATAGATATGACGTTAAGTGAGTCCATATTATGATGTCTGGTGCAGCATACCAAGACACGGGACACACAGCAGGGCTGTTTGTCTTATTTTGTCAGTTTGTTCACGTATGCATCGATTACTGCCACGGCTGTGATGTTCACGATGTCGCGCACGCTTGAATCGAAGTCCGTGAAGTGGATAGGCTTGTTCAGACCCATCTGTATAGGGCCGATTACCTCCGTGTCAGGCGAGAACTGCTTGATGAGTTTGTATGCCGAGTTGGCAGCAGAGAGGTTAGTGAATATCATAGAGTTCACCACCTCGTTGTGCAGACGCAGGAATGGATACTTCTCATCGCGGCGCTCGTGGTCCAGAGCCAGATCGACAGTCATTTCACCATCAATCTTCAGGTCAGGATATTCCTCCTGCATCTCCTTCACCACATCGTGCATCAGGCGTGGAGAGCCGTCCTTGTCAACACCGAAGTTTGAGTAGCTGATCATTGCTATCTTCGGCTCGTCATTGAAGAAGCGTACCGTGTCTGCCGTCAGTCGTGCTATGTCCTTCAGTGTCTCCTTGTCAGGCGAGCGGTTCACCAGCGTGTCGGCTATGTAGTATGTGCCACGCTTGGAGTTCAGGATGTGCACGGTGCCGAAGTGCTTGTATGGCTGGCGTATGCCAATAATCTCCTTTGCTACCTTGATGGTGTTCGAGAACTTTGTATATACACCTGTGATGAAGGCGTCTGCCTCTCCGGTCTCCACCATCATCATGCCGAAATAGTTGCGCTCAAACATCTTGTCGTTAGCCTCCTCAAAGTTGTAACCCTCGCGGCAGCACTTGTCTGCCAGGTACTGTGCATAGCGCTCACGGCGGTCACGCTCCTTATCGTGGCGGAGGTTTACGATTTCTATACCTTCGAGAGATACATCCAGCTCCTGTGCTTTCTTTTCTATCATCTCCTCATTGCCCAGCAGGATGGGGTAGCAAAGTCCCTCGGCCTTGGCCTGTACGGCTGCTTTAATCATTGTGGGGTGCAGACCCTCGGCAAATACTACGCGCTGCGGATGCTTGCGTGCTGTCTCATAGAGGCTCTGTGCCACGCTGGTCTCCAGTCCCATGCGGCGGCGCAGTGTGCGCTTGTACTCATCCCAGTCTGTTATCTCCTTGCGTGCCACGCCGGTCTCAATGGCGGCTTTGGCCACAGCGGCGCTCACCTCGGTGATGAGGCGAGGGTCAACTGGCTTCGGAATGAAGTAGTCGCGACCGAAAGAAAGGTTGTTTACCTTATATACTTGGTTCACAACATCAGGCACAGCCTGCTTTGCCAAGTTGGCGATAGCCTTCACTGCTGCCAGCTTCATCTCCTCGTTGATGGCCTTGGCGTTTACGTCCAGCGCACCGCGGAAGATATATGGGAAGCCTATTACATTATTAATCTGATTAGGATAGTCGGAACGACCTGTTGACATCAGCACGTCAGGACGGCTGGCCATAGCGTCTTCGTATGAAATCTCCGGTACAGGGTTGGCAAGGGCAAACACGATTGGGTCCTTCGCCATAGAGCGAATCATGTCGGGGGTGAGCACATTGCCCTTTGAGAGGCCGAGGAACACGTCTGCTCCGTTGATGGCTTCAGCCAGGGTGTGCACGTCGCGACGGTCGGTGGCAAAGAACTTCTTCTGCTCTGTCAGGTTCTCGCGGTCGGAGGTGATGACGCCTTTGGAGTCCAGCATCAGGATGTTTTCCCTCTTTGCACCGAGAGCCACATAAAGCTTTGTGCACGAGATGGCTGCTGCTCCGGCACCGTTCACCACAATCTTCACGTCCTCTATCTTCTTGCCGTTCACCTCAAGGGCATTGATGAGTCCGGCACTTGATATGATTGCCGTGCCGTGCTGGTCGTCGTGCATCACGGG
>DEKQ01000150.1:28767-28954 GCA_002353975.1 Prevotellaceae bacterium UBA2718 | reverse complement strand
ACATGCGCTGCTTGTGGCTGGCTCGCCGGGTATGGCTGGAGCTGCCGTACTTGCCTCGCGTGCCTGCATGAGGAGCGGGGTGGGGAAGTGTACTGTCTGTACGCCGAGGAGCAATAACGACATCCTTCAGATCAGCGTGCCGGAGGTGATAGTGGCGGGATATGATGACTTGCTTAACCCTGCGGAG
>DEKQ01000150.1:28483-28705 GCA_002353975.1 Prevotellaceae bacterium UBA2718 | reverse complement strand
CGATGGAGTTGGCATAGGGCCTGGGCTTGGGCAAAGCGAGGCTTCGGAGCACATGGTGCGGATGGTGCTGGGCAATGTGAAGGGGCCTGCAGTTGCAGATGCTGACGCGATAAACTTGATAGGAAAGGGCGTGGTGCCAATTGACAAGCTGCCGAAAGGGATGATATTCACGCCCCACAAGAAGGAATTTGAGCGCTTGTTAGGGGCAGTTCAGAAAGAAAC
>DEKQ01000150.1:28276-28398 GCA_002353975.1 Prevotellaceae bacterium UBA2718 | reverse complement strand
GCGTTACCGATGGATGACGTGAGGCGTGCTATGGCGTTCGCTATGGATGTGGAGGGCTATGTGCTGCTGAAGGGACACCGCAGTGCGCTGTGTTGCCACGACGGCGAGGTGATATACAATAC
>DEKQ01000150.1:22322-28180 GCA_002353975.1 Prevotellaceae bacterium UBA2718 | reverse complement strand
GTGCTGACGGGTATCATCACGGGCCTGCTGGCGCGTGGATATGAGCCCAAGGTGGCGGCGATGATGGGAATGTACCTGCACGGATTAGCCGGAGATTTGGCTGCCGAGGAAGTGGGACAGGAGAGCCTCATTGCCAGCGACATCATAAAGTTTTTGCCCAAGGCAACAGGGAAAGTCTATAATTACTAATTTGACACTTTGCTCAATTTTCGGGCAAAAATTAGTCATTTCGTAAAATCGGGAAAATGCAGGATTCAGTCTTTTTTCCCCAATTATGGTTGTCTCAGTCGCCCGGTCTTACTTCTTAATCTTCTCCAGAGCGTCTTTTGCAGCCTGGTTGTTCGGGTCGTGGTTCAGGAGGCGTTGCCACCACATGCGTGCAGAGCCGAGGTCGTGCTGCTGGAAGTAGTAGTAGGAGCCCATGTATTGACAGGCTTCTGCTATCATGGCTTTCTCCTGCTCGTTACGCTTCTGTCGGTTGATGAGCAACTTGTAAAGCTTCTCGTAGTATGGGAATGCCAAAGCCTGTGAGTTGTCCTTGTCAAGAAAAGAGTATGTATATCTGGCATGTACATAAAGCACATAGTGCATGTTCTCCCATTGTGGATATTTCTGTTCGATGGTGGTATAGATGCCAAAGAGCTTATCCAGCGCACCCTTCAGCTCTGCTTTCGAATTGGCCGGAGCCGTGTCTGTGCTGTCCGGAGTTTCGCTCAGCGCCTGCACCTGCTCGCGATATATCTGTGAGAGGGCATAGAGCTGATAAGCAGGATCATCGCTGCTGGGATATGCCTCTATGTATTTGCTATACACGTGTGCAGCCGCGTCATACTGGCCTTCAGACTTTAGACGGTTCACATCGCGGTTCACTACCTTTGTGACCTGTCCCTTCATCTGCGGGGCGAAGTAATCATCTTCCAGCGTGTTGATTTTGGCAAACATCTCGAAGGCTTTGTCCGTCTCGTTGAGTGCCATATATGCCGAACCCGCTGTGAGGTAGTCTATGGAGTTGATAGAGTCGGTCGGTGCACTGCTGAGATAGTCCAACTCGTGGTCAAGGGCTTCCTTGTAGGCTCCTGTTCTCGCGCTGCTCCATGCATAGAGTCGGCTGAAGCCCTTATTGTCAGGGAATCGCTCCATTCCCACGCGAGCCACTTCCAGGGCACGCTCATCGTTGTTGCTCCAGTAGCAGTTCTGCAGGTATGAGGCAAGCTGGTTCATGGTGAGCGACTGGACATCGGTATGCTCCAATGCTGCAGCTGCTGCGCGGTCATCACCTTTCTTATTATATAGGGCTGCAATCTCTACATCGACATTATACAATGGTACTGCCGAGCGCAGCTGTTCCAGCATGGAGAGAGCCTTGTTCATGTCCTTGCGTGCCATCACGTTGGCGTACATCACGTAGGCTTCGGGCTTAGCCGGCTGTGCCTGAATGGCTTTCTCGTACCAATAGCAGGCAGAGTCCACGTTCCATTCTCCGTAGAGCTCTCCGTAGAGCATGTAGGCTTTGGCGTATGTCTCATCAATGGCAAGAGCCTTCTGCAGGTAATGTTTCGTGCGGCTGCGCTCGTTGTTGCGGTAGTATGCACGTGCCAGCGCTGTCTGCATGGGCGCGCTCTTGCTGAAACGGTTGGATATCTCCACTGCAATGGTATCTGCATTGATGGAGTGCTTGTGTATGAGCATAGCCATAGCTGAGGCCACGGCATCGGGGTCTTGGGGCTCATTCTTTTTGCTGTTGGCAGCCATCGCTGTGTTGCAAATGACGAGTGCTATGATAAGAAGAAGGTGCTTCATATTGGATGAGGGGATGATGGATGATGGGTCTAAAGACCTCTTTTCTGTGCGCGTTTGGCGCGTTTCGCCTCTTGCTTAGCTTGCTGTTTCTCTATAAGCTCTATCTGTTTCTGCTTCCATCGGGCGTCTTTCTCACGCTGATGGCGGCGCTTCACTTCCTGGTTGCGACTGAGTTTGCCTATCTTATACTGCACGCCGAGGCTGACTGTCTGCATCATTTTGAAACCACCGATGCCGAGTGTACGGAATCCGTCATAGTCTGGATAGTTGCGCAGGAAGTATATGGTCGGGGTGAAGGTGGCAGAGATGCCGTTCCAGATGTGATAGCTTATCTTGAAACCAAGGTTCGCACCCGCCGTGAACGACTTCTCATAGTCATCTTTTGAGAGGTGCCACTCACCCATTGACGGCAGGCGTCGATATACTACGCGGTCGCTGTCATCCTTCTTTACCGGAAGGCAGAACGACGGACCGATGAATCCCTCCACTTCAAGACGGCGCCCTACGAGACGTCCGGCAAGCAGATTGGTGAGGCTGATCTGATAGTTAGGAGAAATGATGAGATATGTAGTCTTGGAACGTATCAGCGTCGGTGGCTCAGGCATGATGTTCTTGTTGGTGCGGAGGAAGTCTGCCATCAGACGTACGCTGTGCAGGTGGTTGAACCTGTATTCCATCCAAGGGCGTATGCTATAGTGCATGACGCCATTGCGGGTGAACCATTCCCTCTCCTTCTGAAGTATCAGCGCACCGAAATCTACACCCACGCGGAAGCCGCGGATGTTGCGATAAGTGTAATTCTGGGTATCATCCATCTCCGCGGGGTTCTTATACTTCTGTGAGCGGATGAGCATCGTTATGCCGGCATTGATGCTGAAGGTGTTGTCTCCCATGAAATCATACGCGGTGCTTCCTGGCTCATGCCATTTATACACGTTGCGTCCGTAACGCGGTTCAATGAAGACCTGCATGTTGTCCGTGACGCCGGCCCACAGATGAACACCTACGTTATATACCTCGCTGCGTATGTTTGACACTCCCTCGTATGTGTGCTTCCGCAGCAGTCCTATGCCATATCCGAAGGTAAGGTAAGCACCATACGGGGCATTCCATTTGAAGTTCCGGAAGAAGCCAAATGGATTGACAAGGGCTTCAACATTGGCGCTGATATAGTTGTTGTTAAAGTTGTATGTGTTTATTTTGGTGTCGCCATGTTCTTCTTCCAGCCATTTCGTGGAGCGTGAATTGGCCATCAGACGGAAACCAATGGCAGGCGACAGCCAGCGTCCAACGGCGACAGACGTCTGATTACCCATTGTCTTGGAGAAGTCAAGGTAGTCCGATGAGGTCATTGCCATACCCATGGAATACTCTATGAACCACGGCGTACGCCATTTCTCAAGGGTGTAGGCATTAATCATGCGCTCATCAGCCAGTCGTGCCTGAAGGATTTTCAGCCTTGCCTCGTCTGAAAGGTTGTCATCGAGGAAGAATGAGTAATTGAGGTTGAGGCCATAGAAGATGTCATATTGCCTCCAGTTGCGTGAGCCTGAGAGGTCTATCTTGTCTGTTGCCAGTCCTATGTAGGGTTCCAGATTGATGGTGCCGAGCGGCCCGGTGTAGAATTTGAATTGTAATCCCGCGTGAACCTCAGGGGCAATTCCGTGGTTGTCAGAACTGAGATGAGAGAAACTGAGTCCTGCACCTGCCATGAGAGAAATCTCAACGGGGCGTGCGGGATTGTAACCCTGGAAGTGTGTGGAGAGGTTATAGAGATAGTCCAGCTTGGCGGTTATGCGGTTTAGATAAGAGTTATCAGTCTTCTCATATCCCCATCCGTATCCCAGTCCAAGCCTGAGACTGTTGGTGCGGTTCAGCTGTTTGCCCACGTAGAGGCTGATATTCGAAAGGAAACGATACTTGTAGTCATCCACGCGAGGAACGAATTGCTCTATGCCGAGGCTGCCTCCTACGTAGATGTGCTCATACCATGCTTTGGCGAAAGAATGGTGTGTAGGGGTGTAAGTGTCCTTTACTACGTAGTCTTGCAGATTGAGGGCATTACCCTCTTTTGCCAGATTGCGCCGAGACATCTGCATGGTGTCACGCATAGCCTGCAGGTCCTCTTCGTCAATGGTGTCATTGAGCAGCATGTAGCCAGCCACTCCACCTGGTAAAGGTGCAGCGACCACTTTGCTTTCTAAAAGAAATGCAAGGGCTATCAATATGATGTATCGAATTGCCAAAATCCTTATTCTTTATTCCTCTTCACCGCTGATGTTCATCAAATCATCCTCTTCGGCAGCCGTCTGCGGGGTGACAGTCACCAGATCGTAGAACATTTCGCGGTAGCGTTGTTTGTCTTTGTTGCGATATTTGTACTTCTCGCGTAGCTGGTCGGAGATTTGTCCGTCAAAGAAATAGAGCCACTTATATGCGGGTTCTAACTCAAAGGCATGGTTGAAGAAGCACAGATATTCGGGTATATATCCCTTACCGTTACGTTCTTCCAGCATCTTTTCCTCTTTGTCGGCTTCCAGAATGCCCCTGAGATACCACTTTTTCGGGTTGTTGTCATTCATCTCTGCCACCAGTTTGCGGTTCACCTCTTCAGGCACATTGAGCAGGTCGCGGGCTTCGGTATAGATTACAGCCTTGTTGTCTGGCGCGCATGAGATGACGTAGTTCATCGCATCCTCCACCTCTTTCTCTTCTGCGGGACTGAGCTGGTGGGTGGCATACTTTATGAATCCCTCCTTAAAGGTGATGTATCTGCGCAGACGCTCCACCTTTGGGTCGTCGTCGTGCCCAAACCAGTAGTTGCAATAGCTCAACGCACTGTCGCGCTCCTCCAGTTGAAAGTAGGTGATAATCTGGTTGATTAGCACCTCGCGGCGGTTCTTCTGTGCCTTTTCGCTATTCTCTTTTGTCGTTACGGCACGCAGGCGCTTATTGATGAACGGCTCCAGGACGCGTGCGTTTGGCTTGCCCTGCTTCTGGTTCAGCATTGCCATGCGATTGGCAACGTACATGGAGAACTTCACCTGCTCATAGCCTCCGTGCTGCGTGATGTGCTTGTAAGCCAGCATCGTTATGGTGTCTTGCTCGGCAGAATCGCGGATAGCATTATAGAGATTGAAGTAGTCACCGTCCGAGAAGTCCTTGCCCTTGCCGCGCAGCAAGTCGTGTTTGCGCTGATAGTAAGCCTGTCGCACCTCATGCTCGTCCATCACGTGCTCGCGCTCGTAGCGATATGTCACGCGCATCGTTCTCATGCGCTGCAGTATTTCCTCCTCGGTGGCAAGGGTGTCAAGCGCCTTTTCCTTTGCCACATCATCCCAGGTATAGACTGTCGGCGGTGCTATGTGGAATGCCACATCGACTTTTCCCAAGTATGAGCGAACCTTGTTGGCAGCTACACGTGTGCGTTCTGCAGCCAGACGCTTGTTGGCTTCCACGCTGCCGTCAGGCGATGCTGTGGCAGAAACGCTGACCTCCATAAGCTGGTCGCCATAGCTCTTGAGCTCCTTGATGAGGTCGTGGAGCACTGCCTGGTTGACGGAGTCAGCTATGAGCTCAGATTTACCCAGCTCAAAGTTCAGCTTCAGGTCACGGTTCTTTGTGTCATATACGCTCTCTGCATCAATGCGGAACTCCTCAAGGTCCATCTGTGCTGCGGCTACACCGAGGTCAAGGAACTTGAAAATGTTCTTGGCATTGCATGAGCCGGTAGTGCTGCTGCGGTCAAAGTAAGCGTGATTGAAGTCTGCTATCTGTACGTTGTAGGGTATCTTATATGTCTTCCTGCGGTCTGGCTTCACATATACGAGAGTGGTGTCGATGTATATCTTCTCGTCCGAATACATGGGACGGTTGATGTATGCCGGCGCCACTTTGTCGTATTTCATGTAGTTGAACCTCATGCGCCTGTTCTGCACCTTGTGGTATTCAGTACCCTCCATCACGAGACCCTTGATGTAATCTATGGTGTCCTCAGTCTGACAATCCACTGCCATAGGCTGTACTATAAGCCTTCCGCGCTCGTTTCCGTAGCCGGC
>DEKQ01000150.1:20295-22220 GCA_002353975.1 Prevotellaceae bacterium UBA2718 | reverse complement strand
ACGTCAACATTGCTGATGGTGTGTGAGCCCTTGTCCATCTTCAGCTGGAAGGTGTGTAGATAGTCTGTCATACCATCCTTGATGGTGATGACGGCGAAGCGTGCATCTTCGATGGTCAGCTCTTCATCTGGCAGGTATGTGGATATCAACACCGCCATGTCAGGGTAGGCATGCACGCGGAAGTCGCCGTTTCCCTTCGATGTGCGGAACTTCACTTTGTTGCGGCTCACAGCCTTTGCCCAGGCATCCAGCTCTACAGAACCGTTGTCTCCACGCTGTGCCGCTAATGCCGCTTGCAGCTGCTGCATGACGGATTCGGCCTTTGTGGCGGTCTTGAACAGCGCATACTGAACCGTGCGATACTCCTTCTGCCCGGCAGTCTCAAAGACCACATGCATGTTTGCGTCCAAAGCGACATTGCTTTGGGCACTCATGCTGACGGTGCTCAGGAGCAGGAATAATATGTAGAAGAGTTTCCTCATCATCTGTGTTCTATTTTATAATGTACGCGACAGAGATACCTATCCTCAGCGGCAGGAAGCGGGTGCCGCGTGCATTTGCCTCCGGATAGCCCGCGCTGTTGAGGTGTTCGGAGTCGTAATCATACCCCTCCTCGTCTGTATATTCCTTCTGTTGGTAGCGAATAACCCCCAGACTGGTGTGGAAATCTATTGACAGTCGGTTTGTCAGCGGCCACACATATCCAAGAGAAACGCCCAAGCCGCCGCAATCGCCATCATGCCATTTCCCGCTATACCGTGTCTTGTATGAGGCAAACAGGCCTATGATGCCACAGTAATGATGGTACATAGGGCGGCCTGACATATATATGCGCCACTCTGGCTGTATGGCATTGAAACGCACATCGCGTCCAAAGAGGTTCTTGCCGAACATGCCATTGATGTTCAGCGTCGATTTCTTGGTCATCGTAATCTCAACACCTATGGATGGCGTCATGAGGATATCCATGGCGACATCGGTGTTGACACCAATCAATTGGGCCTTCATCGGTATGGTGAGGCAGATGATGCTGATTATGATGAGTAGGCGTTTCACTTCTTGTTTTGTTTCTTTTCTTTCTTTGGTTTGGTGGCAGCTCCGGTCTCTATACGCTTAGGAGCGCGTGCATCGATGGCCTTCTGTGCTTCTGCTTGCCGGGCCTGAACGCAAGAGTCGTAGAGCAGACGGAAGTCGTTGGAGACAACCCTGTAGAGCGAGTCACGGATGAATTGCTGCTCTCTGCCGGCCAGTCGATGCTCATAGATGGAGTCAATCCTGGCTCTGTACTCCATGTCAACATCGTAGCGCCAACGGTATTTCTTCTGTATAGGGTAATTGCCGAAGCGATAGACTATGCCGATGTGTATGTCGCGTGGCATGGGGTAATGCTCCAGACGCCAGCCGACCTGACTCACTTTTTGGTAGGTATCTTTTTCCTTGTTGCGTGTATAAGAACGGAATTTCTGGTAGCAGATACCAACCGAGAGTCCGAAATCCATGTCGATGGAGTTGCCATTCTTGAATGCGAGGAAAGGTTTTATGAATCCCCAGGTGCCGCCAAACATGATTGCCTGGCCGTCTCTGCCGTTGATACCGTCGAAATAGATGTTGTAATCGCTGTAGGTAAGGTACAGTCCGCGATAGAATATCCACTTCGGATGGCTTGGCGCCTTGACACGGCAGGACCACAATTTGTCCCACCAGCTGCGGTGGCGGCTCAGGTATCCGGAGCTCTGCGCCTGTCGTTCACGCCAATAGACACGACCTTCCAGCGTGGCTTCAAAGATGTCGAAGACCATAGGCTGAGCGAAGGTGTCGCTGCTCTTGGGCCGAATACGGAAATTAACGAGAGCGGTATAGCGGTTCCAGTTCTTGCTTGTCAGGTCATACTCAACGCCGATGTTGGGGGTCAGCAGCACCCAGTC
>DEKQ01000150.1:17956-20226 GCA_002353975.1 Prevotellaceae bacterium UBA2718 | reverse complement strand
CAGGGATAGTGTCTCCACCTTGTGGCTGTTATCCATCAATTGAGCGTATGACACGCTGCATGCGCTTATTAGAACAAAGAGTAAGTATGTAAACCTCTTGAGTGTCACCTTCTGAATATAAAACGGGTGCAAAGGTACAAAAAAAAAATCAATTAGCGTCAAACATACGTTAAAATTGTTGCTGCAAAGAGAAATGCTTGATAATTTTACCTTATTATGAGTAGTCTTACCTTATTTTTTTTTACCTTTGCAAAACATTTCGCGAATACTATATAATCTGTCTCTTCGGTCCGTATCGTTTCAAAAGACAGAATCTTTGTACGTTGCATGCAGGAAAACCAATCGGTTCTTAAGTCCATAGACTGGATAACGATAGTCCTTTACCTCGCTTTGCTTGCCTTCGGATGGGTGAGCGTCTGCGGGGCCAGCTATTCTATGGAGCAGCCTGACATCGTTTCGCTCAGCACTCGTTCAGGAATGCAGTTGGTGTGGATTGGCACCAGTCTGCTGCTGGGAACGGTGCTGTTGCTCATCGATGGCAAGATATACGAGACTTTTGCGTATGCTCTGTACGCCCTGATACTGGTGGTACTCTTCTTGACCATCTTCAATCCTCACGAGATAAAAGGTTCCCGCTCATGGATAGTCATGGGACCATTACGCCTTCAGCCTGCGGAGTTCGCCAAGTTTGCCACGGCATTGGCAGTGGCAAAACTGATGTCGGGTTATCATTTTGCATTGAGAAACTGGAGTGACCTGCTCAAGGCCATAGCGATAATAGTCGTGCCGATGCTGTTCATCGTCATGCAGCGCGAGACGGGTTCGGCACTTGTGTTTGCCGCATTCTTCCTTATGCTCTACCGTGAAGGCATGACGGGCAGTTTCCTTTTCACCGGCATTGCAATGGTGCTCTACTTCGTCATAGGCATCCGTTTCAGCGATACGCTGATGTGGGACACGCCGACAGTGCTCGGACCGTTTGTGGTGCTGTTGATGATACAGTCTTTCACAGCCATACTGCTGCTTGTATATTGTCAGTCTGTAAGCGAGATGAAGGTGCTGCTGCTTTCGTCGTACGGCATAACGATTCTGGCTCTGTTGTTCTCCAAGTTTGTGATACCATTCAATGTGGAATGGCTGCAGGGGCTCGTGACGCTGGCCACGGTGATATACCTGCTGGCAAGAAGTTTCGTGCTGAAGCAGAAGCGTTATCTCTTCGTGGCATTGTTTGCCATATTCTCAGTGGGATTCTTTTATTCGGCCTCATACGTCTTGAACAACATAATGGAGGAACATCAGCGCGTGCGCATCAACGTGCTTTTAGGATTGGAGGAGGATCTGGCCGGCGCGGGATATAATGTGCACCAGAGTGAGATTGCCATCGGGTCAGGAGCGCTGATGGGCAAGGGATTCCTGAACGGCACACAGACGAAGCTGAAGTTCGTGCCCGAGCAGGATACCGACTTCATCTTCTGCACCGTAGGTGAGGAAGAGGGTTTCCTTGGATGCACAGCCGTGCTGCTGTTATTCCTCTTCCTGATATGGAGGCTGATATATGTGGCCGAGCGTCAGACTAATCCGTTTGGCCGCGTGTACGGCTATTGCGTGCTGAGCATATTCCTTTTCCATGTGTTTGTCAATGTCGGCATGGTCTTGGGCCTCACGCCTGTTATCGGCATACCGTTGCCGTTCTTCAGCTATGGCGGCTCATCACTGTGGGGATTCACGCTCCTGCTGTTCATATTCCTGGGCATTGACGCCCATAGAAAGGCTGCGCAGGCATAAGTGAAAAGTGAAAAGTGAAGAGTGAAAAGTGAAGAGTGAAGAATTAAGAATGCCCATTAATCCCATTGACCCCATTAACCCCATAATTGTTAAGATATGAACTCAAATTTCGTCGATTACGTCAAGATACGCTGCCGCTCTGGTAAGGGCGGACGCGGTTCCATGCACCTGAAGCATGTCAAGTATAACCCTAACGGCGGTCCTGACGGTGGTGACGGCGGTAAGGGCGGGTCTATTATCCTGCGCGGAAACCATAACTATTGGACCCTTCTGCACCTGCGCTATCAGCAGCACATCTATGCGGAGCACGGCGGTAACGGCGGCCATGACAAGAGACATGGCACCGATGGCAAGGATGTCTATATAGATGTGCCTTGCGGAACCGTGGTATATAATGCCGAGACTGGCAAATATGTCTGTGACGTAATGCACGACGGGCAAGAGGTGGTGTTACTGAAAGGCGGGCGCGGAGGCTTGGGAAACTT
>DEKQ01000150.1:12898-17944 GCA_002353975.1 Prevotellaceae bacterium UBA2718 | reverse complement strand
ATGCAGGAGATGACGGTGATAATGGAGCTGAAGCTGCTTGCGGATGTGGGTCTCGTAGGTCTGCCTAATGCAGGCAAATCGACGCTGCTGTCTGCATTGTCATCAGCGCGTCCTAAGATAGCTAACTATCCGTTCACAACGCTTGAACCCTCACTCGGCATCGTGCCTTACAGAAGCGGACAGTCGTTCGTAATGGCTGATATACCGGGCATCATAGAAGGTGCGGCAGAGGGAAAGGGTCTCGGTCTGCGCTTCCTGCGCCACATAGAGCGTAACTCGCTCCTGCTCTTCATGGTGCCGGCAGAGAGCGATGACATCAGGAAGGAGTATGAATTGTTGCTCCGCGAACTGGAGAAATTCAATCCCGAAATGCTTCAGAAGCACCGGGTACTCGCTGTGACAAAGTGCGACATCCTTGACGAAGAACTGCTTACGATGCTAAAAGAAGAGCTTGAAGACCTGACATCCATCCCTGTGGTATTCATATCGTCGGTCACAGGGTTTGGCATTGATGACCTGAAGGATTTGCTCTGGAAGGAACTCAACAGTGAGAGCAATAAGATACAGGGTGTTATAGCTGAGGAGACACTCGTGCATCGTGACCGTGACATAGCAGACTTTGCCGACCTGGAGGACATCCCGGACGATGATGAAGAGCCGCAAAGTGACTATGACGATATGGAAGATGCAGAAGATTTGGAAGACTTTGAATACGTTTAACCCAACACAAATAACAAACAAAATACTCATAAAGTGCTTTATTACGACCTAAACCCTTCAATCCTTGCATTTACTACTGACCGTACAGTAGGGCGCGACCCGCTGCTGATAAAGCAAGCGCTGAAAGCCACGGCGGCCTCAGATGGCGCCGAGGCAGCCTTGCTCTACCCACACCAGATACACAGCGACCGCGTGATGCAGATTTCAGATGATTTCTTTTCGCTGCCGGCGCCGACACAGAAAATTCTCCTTGAGGGCGTGGATGCTGTTGTCTCACAGGCTCGCAATGTTATAATAGGTGTGTCAACAGCCGACTGCATTCCCGTCTTGGTCTATGACCCCGTTCACCATGCAGCCGCAGCCATACACGCAGGATGGCGCGGCACGGTATTGCGCATCGTGCAGAAGGCCATAGACGAGATGCATATAGCGTTCGGGACAAATCCCGCAGACTGTAGCGCCGTTATAGGGCCGGGCATCTCAATGGACTCCTTTGAGGTGGGCGATGAGGTATATGCCTCGTTCGTAGACTCCAGATTGCTCCCAAACGCTTCATACGGCGAAGATGCCAACGAACGCTTGGCAAAGATATATCCTGCCTCAGCGGCGCCGACAGAGGAAGGGCGCGCTGCCGGAGTAGATAAATGGCACATCAACCTGAAGGAAGTAAACCGTAATCAGCTGCTCGTGGCAGGTGTGAAGCACGTCAATATAACGGTATCAAACGTAGATACCTTCACGGACGAACACTATTTCTCTGCACGACGTGAGCAGAAAGGCACGGAGAAGTGTGGAAGAAATCTCACGGCCTTCATGCTGAGATAGCCCCATAAACCTAAGCAAAAACAGTCCATAAGCCAAAGCCAAGCAGTCCATAAACCTAAGCTAAACTGTCTCCGAAGTGGCTTCAGATGATTGTTCCGTCACGTGCGGAAAGAAATTCCGCCACGTGCGGAAAAAGTTTCCGAACCGTTACGGAAAAAGTTTCCGCACGTGGCGGACAGTTGAGTCCGCACACGCATCGCGTTCACTTTGCACATCTTTCAGGCTGACTTCACACATCTTTCAGGCTGACTTCACGCATAATTCAGAGATTCTTAACGCATAGAAACGCAGCAGGGGCAGGCTATTTCACAATAACCTGCCCCTTATATGTCAAAAAAAGTGCAAAGATATGTTTCTCTTATATGCGTCCTATCAATCCCAGAGCGGATGACCTCAGGAAATTGACGATGTTTGTCATCTCCTTGGATGCAGGGATCTGCTCCTCTATCTGGTGACACACGTCAAGCAAGTCCGTCTGCCCGTTGAATACGAGTCGGTAGGCATTGGCTATGTGGTTGATAGTCCTGGTGTCTTTGCCCAGACGCTCCATTGCAAAGCGGTTGACGCCCTGGAACTCTACCGGATTTTCTGCTGCGATGATGTATGGTGGCACATCCTTGGTTATGAACGAGTCGGCACCAATCATGGATGTGCGTCCGATACGCACGTCGGCATTTACCACAACATTGGTGGAGAGAATGACGTCATCCTCAACCTTTACACAACCGGCGAGCTTGGAACCATATCCGAAGACGTTGTCGTAGCCGATAGTGTTGTCATGGGATATGTGAACGCCCTCCATAAAGAAGTTGCGGTTGCCAATCCATGTGGATTTTCCTTCTTCCTCATAGCTGGAGCGTGCCACGATGACATTCTCGCGGAAGATGTTGTCATCGCCGATGACGGTGAGAGTCTTGCCTCCCTTGTAGGCGAAGTCCTGTGGTATGGCGCTGATGACAGCTCCCTGATGCACCTTGTTGTTCTTTCCCATTCGGGTGCCGTTCATAATACTTACGAAGGGATATATGGTGCAATTGTCTCCAATCTCTACATCGCCCTCTACATAGGCGAATGGCATGATGGTGACATTATTGCCGATTTTTGCCTTCGGATCTACAAAGGCTCTGTCTGAAATGTTACTCATATTAGTATCTGCCTCCTCCTAAGGCGCTATAGAGGTTTACTACTGCCTGCATCTTGTTGAAGTCATCGGTCACCTGTGATATCTCTGCGTTGAGGAGAGAGGATTGTGCAGTGAGAACCTCAAGATATGAACTTGTGCCCATCTTGAAGAGATTGAGGGTATAGTCAACGCTCCTTTTGAGTACTTCAACCTGCTGGCGGTCCAATGCTCCCTTTTCGTTTGCACTATGATACTCCACGAGAGAGTTGCTAATCTCTGCTCCGGCGTTAAGTATGGAGTGTATCCATTCCTTTTCTGCTACCTCATAGTCGATCTTCTCTATGCGCAACTGTGCTGTCAGCCTGCCGTTAGAAAAGATCGGCTGTGCCAGTGAGCCTACAAAGTTGGCTATGAGCTGTGCCGGGTTGGCAATCATGGAACCCAGACTGTTGGTGTATGAGCCGTTGGCAGATATCGTGAGGGATGGGTACATGCTGCTGCGGGCCTTCTGCACGTCATAGAAACATGCGGCGAGGTTCATCTCCTTCGCGTGCACGTCAGGACGTATGCTGAGGATTCGCAGTGGGTAGCCTGTGCTGAACTCAGATGGCAGCGTTTGGTCTGCCAGCTTGCCGCGGCTGATGGCCTGTGCCTCGCGGCCTACGAGGAGGGAAAGTGCATTCTCCACCTCCCTGACCTGTCTGCGCATATCTACCGCCTGGGCCTGAACTTTGAGGAAGGCTGCCTGTGCCGATACAACGCTCGTTTCGCGGGCTCCGCGCAGGTCTTTCTGCAGCTTCATCATCTCCCAGGTCTCCTTGGTGAGCTTTTCCATCTCAGCAAGAATCTCCAGTTGACGGTCCAGCATGAGGAGGGTATAGTAACTGTTTGCCACACCGCAGATGACTCCTGAGCGTGCTGCCTGCTCATAGTCCTTGGTCATGGCCAGTGTAGCTTCGGCATTACGCTTCTGCGCAAGGATATTGCCAAAGATGTCAATGGTCCAGGAAGCTGAGATGGGCAATGCGTATGACTTGCTCCAGTCTGACTTGTAGTCTCCTGTGAGCACCTTTGATAAACTGCCGTTAGGCGCAAGTGCCAGGCTTGGCAGGAATGCGAGGCGCGCACATCTCAGTGCCTCCTCCATCTGCTTCACACTTGCTACGGCCTTATAGATGTCCAGATTGTTGTCCAGTCCGGCCTGAATGAGCTGCTGCAGCTGTGGGTCGGTGAATACCTCACGCCAAGCCACGTCGCCGAAGCCAAGGCTGTCGGTGGTGTTAGCATATAGCTCAGCGTCGCGCATGGCTGCGGAGGTGTTGACCTTCACCTCAGGACGCTCATATTTTGAGTACAGTCCGCAGCTGCCCATCAGGACAGCCACGAGACCAATGGTGATTATATTGAGTATCTTCATATTGCTTTTACTTAACATATTTGTCATCAAACTCGCTGGCGCGTATCTCGCGAGGTGCATAGTACTGGCTCAGCTGTGCCTCAATAGACGGGCTTGCTTCGTCATCAAAGTCAAGCGGAGAAATCTTTTCCTGCAGCCACTGGAAGATGACAAAGAGGCTCGGCACCACAAGAATCTGGCAGAATGTACCGATGAGCATACCACCGATGGCGGCAGCACCGAGGGTGATGTAACCGTTCTCGCCCACTGCCGGCGGCATGAAGAGGCTCAGTCCGGGTATGCCGGTAATGATAAGCGGGAAGAGTCCGATAATCATTGCCAACGCCGTCATAAGGATAGGACGCAGACGGGCTGCCGAACCGAGGATGGCAGACCATGAGATAGCCATGCCAAGACGGCGGCGCTCCAGGGCAAACTGAACGATGAGGATGGCATTCTTAGCAAGCAGACCCACAAGCATGATGAGGGCAATCTGCATGTAGATGTCGTTGTTCTTGCCAAAGAGGTTGGTAAAGAGGAATGCTCCTGCCAGTCCGAACGGGATAGAGAGAATAACCGAGAGGGGTAGGAGGTAGGACTCATACTGTGCCGACAAGATGAGATATACGAATACCAGACAGAGAACGAGAATGATACCGGTAGAGTTACTTGACTCAGCCTCGTTACGTGTCAGGCCTGAGAACTCGTATGTGTAGCCTGCAGGCAGTGTGGCCTTTGCCACTTCGTCCATCGCTGCAATACAGTCACCGGTGGAATATCCGTCGGCAGGGCTGGCATTGACGTTGATGGCGGTGAAGAGGTTGAAGCGGTTGATGACCTGTGGGCCATACACGCGCTTCAGGTTGATGAACTCCGATACTGGAGACATCTGGCCGTTAGAGGTGCGTACATACACATCTTTCAAAGAAGAATAGTCTTCACGAGTCTTCGGGTCGCCCTGCACGTAAACACGGTAGAGCTT
>DEKQ01000150.1:9031-12813 GCA_002353975.1 Prevotellaceae bacterium UBA2718 | reverse complement strand
GCCTGCTTACACTTGGAGACATCAACGTCTATCTGATACTGCGGATATGAAGAGTTGAACGCCGTCATGGCATTGGAGAACTCAGGACGCTTGTTCAGCTCTGCAAGGAACTTCTTTGTTATGTCGAAGAACTTGTCAAGGTCGCCGCCTGTACGGTCCTGCATTGCGAATGTCAGACCGTTGGAGGCAGAGAAACCTGTCACCATAGGTGGCTGGAAGGCAAGTATCTGCGCACCCTTGATTACCGCCGTCTGCTTATATATCATGCCGAGCACCATCATAGAGTACTCCGAACGGTTACGGTCTTCAAATGGCTTGAGCTTTACGATGAAGGTACCTTGGTTGGAACCCTGACCGGCGATGAAGTTATAACCCGTTATGCGAAGGCTCTTGTCAATGGCAGGATTGTTGTCAAGCATACGCTGTACCTGGTTCATCACTTCGTTAGTCTTTGCAAGCGATGTGGCAGGAGGCGTAGATACGGTGACGAATACCGTACCGGTATCCTCGTCAGGCACAAGACCTGTCTTGGTCAGGAATGCTTCAGCGCCAAGAACTACAAAGCCCACTACGACGGCAGTAGCGGCAATCCACCACTTGTGAACGATGTTGGAGACAGCCTTCTGGTACTTTGCCTGCAGCTTGTTGTAGGAGGTGTTGAAGCCGGCAAAGAATCTGTCTTTGAATGATGACTTGTGCGTTGCTCCGTCTGCATCGTGCGGTTTCAGCAATATGGCGCAGAGGGCAGGAGAGAGAGTCAACGCGTTGACAGCCGAGATTATGATTGATACGGCCATCGTAAGACCGAATTCTCTGTAGAATGTACCCGTCGTACCGCTCATGAATGATACCGGCACGAACACGGCAGACATCACAAGCGTGATGGATATGATGGCGCCGCCTATCTCGCTCATGGCATCGATGGAGGCCTTACGCGCGTTCTTATATCCCATATCCAGCTTGGCGTGGACTGCCTCAACCACCACGATGGCATCGTCCACCACAATGGCGATGGCAAGCACAAGGGCGGCCAGCGTAAGCAGGTTGATGGAGAAGCCCATCACCTTCAGGAAGAACATCGTACCTATCAGTGATACCGGCACGGCAATCATCGGGATGAGTGTGGAACGGAAGTCCTGGAGGAAGATGAATACCACGATGAACACAAGCACCAGGGCCTCAATCAGGGTCTTATATACCTCATGCTGTGAGGCGCTGATGAACTCTGTCACGTCCTGCATGAACTGTATCTTCATGCCAGGAGGGAAGTTCTTGGACAGACGTTCCGCTGTTTTCTTTACATCGTTGGCAATGGCAGTAGCGTTGGAACCGGCACGCTGGGTCACCATCATCATCACGGCAGGATGGCCGTCAAGCTGGGTCTTCACGGAATAATAGAGCGCACCCATCTCCACTTTAGCCACATCCTTCACACGGAGAACGTGTCCGAGGTTGTCGGTCTTGATAATCATGTTGCCGAACTCCTCTGGCGTCTTCAGACGTCCGGTATATTTCATGGAGTACTCGTACTGCTTGTCTGACTGGTCACCGAACTTACCTGGCGCTGCCTCGATGTTCTGCTCAGAGAGGGCATTGACAATGTCCGAAGGCATGAGGTTGAGGTCACGCATCTTCGACGGGTCAAGCCACAGACGCATCGTATAGGTCTTCAAGCCGATAGACTCACAGTCACCGATACCGTTGATACGTTTCATCTCAGGGATGATATTGATATCCGCGTAGTTGCCGAGGAATTTCTCGTCGTAGCGGTCATCGGGTGATGTGAGACCCATAATGAGCACCGTTGAGGTCTGACGCTTCTGTACGGTCACACCGCCTCGCGTAACTTCTGACGGCAGCAGAGCCTGGGCCTGTGAGACACGATTCTGCACGTTGACCTGCGCCATGTTAGGGTCTGAACCCTGCTCAAAAAATACGGTAATCATGGCAGAACCTTCGTTAGAGGCAGTAGAAGTCATATATGTCATGCCTTCTACACCGTTAATCTGGTTCTCAAGCGGAGCCAACACAGAGTTCTGTACTGTATTGGCATCAGCACCGGGATAGTAACACTGCACCATGATCGTCGGAGGCGCAATGTCAGGATATTGCTCAATAGGCAGCGTCACAATGCCTATGAAACCGAGGATCACAACGATGATTGAGATCACGGTGGAGAGCACCGGTCTGTTGATAAAGTTATCTAATTTCATTTGGTCTGTTTTGTCTTTTAGCTTTCAACTCTCTCTTCTCTCCCTTCAATTGAGAATAGAGAATTAACGAATTAATGGGGCGAATGGGCGTTAATGGGACGAATGGGCATTAATGGAGTGAATGGGGTGAATGGGACTCATCACTCTTGATTTTTCACTCTTCACTCTTCACTCTTCACTCTTCACTTTTCAGCTCTTCAGCGCCTTTGCTACGGCAAATACACCATCGCCCTGAACCTTAGACAGTTCTTCGGCCTTCTTCATCTTCTTTGCATACTCGGCCTCGGTCAACGGCTTAATCTCCATACCCTCAGAGAGCTGGTTTACGCCATACACCACAATGCGGTCGCCCTTCTTGATGCCTGAGGTGATAATATAGTTCTGTCCGTCATTCTGTGGATCCACTGTCACCTCAGTGTATTTCACCTTGTTGTCCTTGCCTACGACATAGACGAAGTGCTTGTCCTGCACTTCCACTGTGGCATCCTGCGGAATGATGATTACGTTGGTGGAAACGTAAGGCATTATAACCTTGCCTGAACCGCCTGACTTGATGAGGCGTTGCGGGTTGGGGAAGGCTGCAATGAGGCTCGTAGTACCTGTCACAGGGTCTATGATGCCGCTGGCTTTAACCACCTTACCCTCAGAACCATAGATGGTACCGTCTGCCAACTGAAGCTTCAGGGCCGGCATCTTGGCAATGGCAGCCTGAAGTGAGCCGCTCTCACGAATGAGCTGCATCATCTCCTTCTCGTTCAGTGAGAAATATACATCCACGTGTGAGCCGTTTGAAATCGTCGTAAAGGCAGGGTTCATAGATGAGCCAACCAATGCGCCTACCTTATATGGCAGTGAACCTACGACGCCTGCCGTAGGAGATTTGATAGTACAAAAGCTCAGAGCCTCTTTGGCTGCGGCGAGTGCTGCCTCAGCCTGGCCGAGGCCTGCCTGTGCGCTCTCATACTGATTCTTCGAAGATTGCAGCTCATACTCACCAATTACGTTCGCGGCAAACAGCTTCTGCGCATTGTCGTATGTGAGCTTTGCAGTGTTCAACGCACTCTTGGCTGATGTTACGGCAGCCTGACAACGGTTCACGTCTGCGCGATATGTCACGTCATCAAGAGTGAAAAGCACCTGTCCGGCACCTACCTGCTGACCCTCTTTCACGAATATCTTTGTAATGAAGCCACCCACCTTTGGACGGATTTCCACATCCTGAACACCCTTGAACGTAGCAGGATAGGTGGTCTGAAGGTCGGCATTGGCTGCACCAATGGTGCGCACGGCAAACTCGTTATCGCTGAAATCAGGCTTGCCCTGACTTCCGCCACACGATACCAACAACGCAGCAAGAGCTGCGATAGTAACAATCTTTTTCATTAATTAATCCTAATCTTGTTTTAATACCTTTTCTTATATCTTTGACTTCGCCCCAAAGGAGCTCTCCGGTGGGTGCCTGATATGCAAAATATAGCATAACCTCCCCACGCTTTTGGGGTGCAAAGTTACTAATTCTTTTCCTAACATCGGGCTTGCTCACAGCGGTTTAACACTATTTAACCGCAT
>DEKQ01000150.1:0-8972 GCA_002353975.1 Prevotellaceae bacterium UBA2718 | reverse complement strand
CTTGCATATCTCAAAACTAAATCATACCTTTGCAGCATACAAATAGGAGGTGGCGTGTCTCACGTCGCAACAGAAGATTTTCGGATGAAACACAAGGTAGGACTATTCGGAGGGTCATTCAATCCCATCCACAATGGCCACATAGCCATCGGGCGCACCATGCTCAACGCATTGTCGCTTGATGAGGTGTGGTATATGGTCTCGCCGGAAAACCCGTGGAAGCGCGGAGCAGACGACCTGGCACCCGAAGAAGTGCGCTATGCAACGGTCAAGGCGGCGCTCATGGGGGAGGGGAGACTCGTGGCATCAGACTATGAGTTCCATCTGCCCAGACCGTCATACACCTGGAACACCCTGCAGCACTTGGAGCATGACTACCCCGACCACAGCTTTGTACTCATAATAGGAGGCGACAACTGGGCACGCTTCCCGCAGTGGGCACACGCAGAAGAGATAGTGCAACACTATGAGATAGCCGTCTTTCCACGCTCAGGAGCAGACTCTGGAGCATCCATCCAGGGCGGGAGAGTCAGCATCGTCAATGTGCCGCGCATTGATGTCACAAGCACCCAGATACGCCGTATGTTGCGAAATGGAGAAGATGTGTCAGGACTCGTACCCGAGTCAATACTGGGAATGTTAGCCCCATGGATGTGACGAGTGCCTGCGTTGAACCTTTTTTATTACAAAAGCATGTACGATCAGATACGAGAAGATACCCTCTTTGCCATGTTCTATGGAGGTGTGACGTTTATGGCCATGATAGCCAGCTGCTATCTGCTGTTCCGTCGGGCCAACGCCATTGCACCCGATATCACACCGCCGGCACGCCTGCGCAGGTGGACAGGACTATACTTCGCAACTATAGCCCTGAGTCACGTGTGGTATCTTCCGTTGTTCTTCAAGACCTCATGCGACGACATCCTGATGACAGATCTCATAGGGGGCGTGTTGGACAGTATAACAGTTATTCCCATTTCGATAGTCATATTGTTTGCCATGCTGCAAGACCATCAGCGTCCGCTGTGGCCCATTGCCGTAATGACAGCGCCGATATCTTTGGGAATGGCCGCCTGTGTTGCCACTCGCAGCGATGCACTTTACCCTGTGATATATGCCTATGTGCTGCTGATGAGCATTGGCTTGATTACATACATGGTACGCGCGACGAGGAAGTACAGCCGCTGGCTGCGCGACAACTACGCCGACCTGGAGCACAAGGAGGTGTGGCAGAGCTTCATCGTGCTGGCTATCCTGCTGATAATGTATGTCATATATGAATATACCAACGACGGTCTGGTCTATATGTACGCCATGCAGGTCATCTGCGTAGTGCTCATCTGCTATCTCCTGTGGCGAGTAGAGACGCTTAGCGACCTGAACATTCAACTTGCCCCTGCAGAAGCAGAGGTGGGCAGTTGCCAATCCCCTGCGACAGATGGAAAACACCAACCGGCAGACGACAAGCAGCAATTGTCAGAAGACATCCCTCAATTAACTAAAGATATTCCTCAAAATACCCTTGACAACATTGGGAAACTGCTCCGGCAGCACTGCGTGGACACCCAGTTTTACTTGCAGCACGACCTCCACATCTCCCAACTGTCCAGAGCCATCGGTACCAATCGCTACTATCTCAGTCAGTACTTCTCCAGCCAGGGCATCACATACAATGCCTACATAAACAATCTGCGCATCAACCATTTCATCACCTTATACCGCGAGGCAGTAGCTGCCAAACGCCCCTTCACAGCCCTACAGCTGGCTAATGAGAGCGGTTACAGGAGTTACAGCACCTTCAGCCTTGCTTTCCAGCAACGCATGGGGCAGAACGTGAGAACCTGGATGAACAGTATAAACCTAAATCCTTAAAATCAACAAAAATAATAACAAAATCAGCAAAATCTGCTGTGCAAGTATTTGCGGCAAAGCATATATGAGGGAATTGTGGTATCTTTGTGAACCAAACAGTCCCCGAGTGCCTGCCAGCCATGCGAACCTGCCGGTTTCCAAGAAAACGACTATCCGCTCTATTACTAATTCCTACAACTAACCAAATAAACATCAAACTATGGAACTGAAAGACATTAGAGACGCGCTGTACTCCATGTACGGCGGCGAGAACAAAGAGATTACCGACGGCAACTATGACAAGTCGCTTGCCGTGAAGTGTATTAACGGAACCTTTGTAGGCAGGAAGAAGGAGAATGTCATCACCTACAGAGGCATCCCTTATGTAGGCCAGCAGCCTGTAGGCAGTCAGCGCTGGAAGGCTCCGGTGGATGTCACTCCGAATGATGGCGTCTATGAGGCCTACTATAATGCGAAGAGTGCCTATGGCAACGAGAGTTTTGAAGTAGGTTCCATGTACTACTTGGATGAAGACTGCCTGTATCTGAATGTATTTAAGTCTGACGATGCTACGGCTCAGAAGAAGCCGGTCATGGTATGGATTCACGGCGGAGCCTTTGAGTCTGGCGGTACTGTAGATCCGATGTTCGACTGCTTCAATCTCATCAAGGAGAATCCGGATATCATCGTCGTTACCATTGCCTACAGACTCGGCGTGATGGGCTTCCTGCATCTGTCACATCTGGAGGACGGCAAGGACTATCCAGACTCACAGAACCTGGGACTGCTCGATCAGGTCAAGGCGCTGAAATGGGTGCATGAGAACATCGCGGCCTTCGGTGGAGACCCCGACAATGTGACTATCTTCGGTGAGTCCGCTGGTGCCGGATGCTGTACGATGCTTCCGCTGATAAAGGGTTCACACCAGTATTTCAAGCGTCTCATTGCCGAGAGCGGCTCTGTCAATCTGACGAGATCTACGGAAGAGGCCATCGAATGCACCAATAAGCTGCTGGAAGCTCTCGGCTGCAAGACCGTCAGCGACCTTCTGAAGGTTGAAGGACAGAAAGTCTTTGAGGCTTCTGCTGTGAACTTCCTCCAACAATTCCCCGAGAGAGACGGCATACATCTGCCCGCAAACACCTTCGAGGCATACGCCAATGGCGCAGCAATAGACCTCAGTATTCTTGTGGGGTGTAACAAGGACGAGATGAACTTCTTCGTGTCAAGCTTCGGTCAGGAAGGCTGGGACAACTTCGCCGAAAGCCGCAGACAAGGGAAATATGCCCAGTTGTCGGCTGACGAGAAAGCGAAGGCCGACAGCTTTATGAAGGAAGTCAAGGGCGACTACTTCCAGCCGTTCGCCAGTCTGTTAAGCCAGAGTTGGTTCAATGCACCCATCATCAGGTTGTCAGAGGAGCAGACCAAGGCTGGAGGCAAGGCATACACCTATTACTTTACGCCAGAGTCTCCCGACCCGATTATGAAGTGCGGACATGCCATCGAGCTGGCTGTGGTGTTCAACCATCCGGAGATGAACCAGGATACGGGACGTTCGTTCGACGAAACATTCTGCAAGACCGTGCGCAAGATGTGGATACAGTTTGCCAAGACCGGCAATCCGTCGCTCACGGCAGACCAGTCTCCCGACGGCAAGGCAAAGGAGTGGCCGCTCTATGACCTGAACGACAAACAGGTGATGGTGCTCGACGAGTTCGACATACATCCTGACAAGGAAGCCAACGTGAAGATAGTAGATTGGGAGAAAACCTATCCTCTTACGAAGTATTACACACTCTGACGGACATACACTTAGAAATGGATACGAGATTTAAGAATAAGGGCAGTATCTTCAATGTTGTACTGACAGCAGTATCAGCCATGCTCTCGGTGGGTGTGATGCTTTATGCAGTCTATCTTTTCGGTTTGTATGAGGCTGGGGAAGAAATCATCCTCAACATGTTCTACATAGCATGTATAGTTATGATGTGGATGTACTTCTTCAACCGCCTCAGCACAGAGCATTTCAACTATTGGAGTTCGGTGTGTGTGGGTATGACGGTATTGTTGCGCGATATCCTCTTTCCACCACCGCTGGCAACCTACAGCCTTCAGCTGGCGTGCCTTACGCTGTCAGTGTGGCTGGTCCTCATGCTCACGTACTTCTATGCACGTAAGGACTGGAAAAGCTATTCCAAGGGCAATCTGTGGTTCATTTTCATCGTTGACGTGATGATAGCTGCCCTGTATAACTTCGACATATTGCTGGAGAGCATAGAAGAAGCAAAGCCCTATCTGATGACGGAAATATGGATACGCCCCACAATAACATACGGGCTCGTGGCATGTTTCATATCGGAAGATACCGATCAAAAAAAATAAAGTATAATTTATATTTATGAATGAAATAGAAGAGAAATTGATGCCTAAGTATGGCGAGAACCTTCAAATCACAGACGGCAACTAAATAGACAGCATAATTAATAAAAAGAGAACAATATGACAACAACTATTGATTATTCCCAGAAGGCAAACTGGTGCAATTTTCCAGAAATTACCAAGGACATAGATACGTTCTATATCTTTGCTACAGAGTTTATCTTGGGCAGTTTTGAAGAAGGTGCCCCGGATTATGGTTCACTTGACAATGAAGAGATGATTCAGGGTATGGGTGTTGAGTATATAGGTCATGCAACGACATACGCCGACTCCACCAATGTGTTCGCCCCGTACTATCGTCAGTCAGGCCTGAAGTATGCGGGAGAGGTATATCAGAGAGACGGCAACATCGATGCAGCCCTTCTCGGCACGCCATACGATGACATCGTCGCCGCGCTCGACTACTACTTTGAGCACTACAACGAGGGCCGTCCGTTCATTATCGCCGGTCACAGTCAGGGTTCCGCGCTGGTCAAGCTGGTATTGTTCAGATACATGAAGGAGCACCCAGAGTATTACCAGCGCATGGTGGCCGCCTACGTGATAGGCTACGCCGTGACGAAAGAAGAGCTTGAGACCTATCCGTACCTCAAGTTCGCCACCGGCGAGACCGATGCAGGTGTCATCGTCAGCTGGAACACCGAGGGTCCGAAGAACGCTGAGGTGAATGCCACGACCGTTGTGCTGCATCCCGGGGGCATCAGCATCAACCCGCTGAACTGGAAACTCGACGAGACCTACGCCCCTGCCAGCCTGAACCTGGGCTCGCTCGTGGTGAACCAACAGACCGGAGAGCCTGAGATTGCTGACATAGGTGCAGACGCACAGATAAATCTGGCTCGTGGCTCAATCATAACGAATGCTAAGGGAGAACAGATGCCTGAGGATGCTGCCAAGGTTGCCGCTGCATTCTTTGGTCCCGACGGGCGTCACGGTGAAGACTATGTCTTCTACTATAACAACATCAAGGACAACGTGGCCAAGCGCATCGCCACTTACAAGGCAAACCATTAATCAAAACATTGCGAAAAAAACCTACCGCCCGAATGCTGAAAGATAGCATTCGGGCGGTATCGTATAGTGCAAAAACATATCGCAACAACAACGTCACATCATTACTATATGGCACGTTTCTATCAGGTAACGGGCTGACAAACGGTTTTTCCGTCACGTGCGGAAACATTTTCCGTAGCGTGCGGAAAAACTTTCCGTAACGGTACGGAATATCTTTCCGTAAGGTGCGGACTACTATCTGTGTAGTTTAAGAATTTTAGCATTTACCCCTGTCCTGCCTTTTATTTATGCGCTTTCAGCATTAATCTTCAAAAATTACTTCTTCGTTACAATCTTTTTTTATACCTTTGCGGGGAAATAGCGCAATACTAACTAAACAATAATAAAATCATGGCACAGTATCTATTGGGCTTTGATGTCGGCTCGTCAAGCGTAAAGGCATCACTCGTTGACATTCAGACAGGACAAATAGCAGCTTCAGCCTTCTACCCGGAGAAGGAGGCACCCATCAAGGCCGTGAAGGCCGGATGGGCAGAACAGGACCCCGAGATGTGGTGGACAAACGCCAAGCTGGCGTTGAAGAAGATTATGTCAGAGACAGGAGCAGCGGGCAGCGATGTGAAAGCCATCGGCATATCGTATCAGATGCACGGTCTGGTATGCGTCGATAAGGAGCAGAACGTGCTGCGTGACTCTATCATCTGGTGTGACTCACGCGCCGTTCCATACGGCGAGAAGGCGTTTCAGGCACTCGGTCCTGACAACTGCCTCAAGCATCTGCTCAACTCTCCTGGCAATTTCACAGCGTCGAAACTGGCATGGGTGAAGGAGAATGAGCCTGACATATATAATAAGGTGTATAAGATTATGCTCCCCGGTGATTATCTTGCCATGAAGCTGAGCGGCAAAATAAACACCACGATAAGCGGCCTTTCTGAGGGTATGATGTGGGATTTCAAGGAGAAGAAGCCCGCAAGCATGCTGCTTGACTACTACGGCTTCTCTGAGGATGTTATTGCCGACATCGTCCCGACCTTTGCCGTTCAGAGCACGGTGAGCAAGGAGGCGGCAGCAGAGACAGGCCTTGCAGAGGGGACTCCGATAGCATATCGCGGAGGCGACCAGCCGAATAACGCGCTGTCCCTGAACGTATTGCAGCCGGGCGAGATTGCCGCTACGGGCGGAACATCAGGTGTAGTATATGGTGTATTGGGCGATGTGAACTATGACCCCAAGAGCCGCGTTAACACTTTCGCCCACGTAAACTACTCGGCAGACTTGACGCGCCTCGGTGTCTTGCTGTGCATTAACGGCACTGGAATACTGAACGCGTGGATTAAGCGTACCGTAGCACCAGAGGGCATCAGCTATGCCGAGATGAATAATCTGGCTGAAACCGTACCTGTAGGAGCGGAGGGACTGTCAGTGATACCGTTCGGCAACGGGGCAGAGCGAGTGCTTGAGAACAAGAATCCAGGCGCAAGCATTCATGGCATCAACTTCAATATCCATACAAAGGCCCACATCATACGCGCTGCACAGGAGGGTATAGCATTCTCCTTCGCATACGGCATGGAGGTGATGCGCGAGATGGGTATGGACATCAAGACCATCAAGGCAGGTCATGCCAACCTCTTCCTCTCGCCACTGTTCCGCAGAACCTTAGCGGCAGTGACCGGTGCGACCATTGAGCTATACGAGACAGACGGCTCCGTAGGCGCTGCAAAGGGTGCAGGCATAGGCTGCGGAATATACAAGAACAGCGAAGAGGCATTCTCTACGCTCAAACTGATAGCGACGGAGAAGCCTGTGGAGGATGCCGCGGCTTATGTTGAGGCTTATAAGAACTGGAAAGACATTGTAACCAACTATTAACTTTCAATATGTGGGGTGGGGGACTATTCCCCCGCCCTTTCCTTTTATTAATACTATGCAACAAACTCCAATTATTATTGCTTTCATAGCCTATCTCGCAATCATGTTGTATATAGGCTACTATTTTGGTAAGAAGAAAACATCCAATTCATCAGAGTTCTATCTTGGCGGACGTCAATTAGGGTCTTTTGTGGCAGCTATGAGTGCTGAGGCATCGGACATGAGTTCCTGGTTGCTCATGGGCATACCGGGACTCGCATTCATCACAGGATTAGCCAGTCCGTTCTGGACGGTGCTGGGACTGGGAATAGGTACATACTTCAACTGGCTGTTCGTAGCCCGACGCTTGAGACGCTATACGGCTCGTGTAGATGCTGTGACCATTCCTGAATTCTTCTCAAAGCGCTATAAGGATAACCGAAACATCCTGATGTGCATCTCTGCTATCATAATTCTGATATTCTTCATCCCCTACACTGCAAGTGGATTTAAGGCCGTAGGCACGCTGCTGCCCAGTCTCTTTGGGCTCTCATACCATGAAAGTATGATCATAGGAGCCGTAATTATTGTGTCATACACTGTAATGGGCGGGTTTATGGCGGTTTCCACAACAGACCTGATACAGAGTATCGTAATGACAATCTCTTTGATAGTCATCGTGACTTTCGCCCTCAATAATGCTGGAGGCTTAGATAACGTCATAGCTGAAGGCGAGAAACTCCCGGGGTATCTCTCATTGACAGAAACTCACGATAAGCTCAATGGCACTTCTGAACACTATGGATGGCTCACCATTATCTCTACGATGGCGTGGGGACTTGGATATTTTGGTATGCCACATATACTGTTGCGCTTCATGGCAATAAGGGATGAAAAGATGTTAACCACCTCGCGCAGGATAGCCACCGTGTGGGTGTTCATCTCAATGTTTGTGGCGATTTTAATCGGTATCATTGGCTATGCGGTATCTCAGAAGGGCATTATCACAGACTTTCAGACCACTTCTGCAGCAGAGAGCACGATTATTGTTCTGTCGGGTTGCCTCTCTGACTATGGCTTCATTGCTGCTCTTTTGGCGGGTGTTGCTTTGTCGGGCATCCTCGCTTGTACTATGTCAACAGCCGATTCACAGTTGCTGACAGCTGCTTCAAGCTTCTCTGACAATATAGTTCAGGATGTGCTCCACATCAATGTATCACCCAAGACATCCATGCTCTTGGCGCGACTGACAATTCTCGCCGTTGCGGCAATTGCGATGGTTCTGGCATGGAATCCTGAAAGTTCCATCTTCAATATCGTCTCATTCGCATGGGCCGGCTTCGGTGCAGCATTCGGACCTGTGATGCTTTGCAGCCTCTTCTGGAAACGCACGACACTGCAAGGCGCTGTCTGCGGAATGATTGTAGGCGGTATAATGGTGTTCGTATGGAAGTATGCTTTGCAGCCAATGGGAGGTGTTTGGGGTATATATGAGCTCCTGCCAGCATTCATTGCATCGGCAATCACCATTATAATTGTATCTCTATGCACCAATAAACCCCAGCAGGAGATATTGGATGACTTTGAATACTCAAAACAATAAACCACTCAACTGAATGATGAAGAGGGCGCCTTCTTGTAAGGAACCCTCTTTTTTTGTTGAACAATAACTCAACAAATATAAATTAGTCGCACATTAGTCATTGCAATTAAAATGTCCAATGTCCGATGTGTAATGTGTGAAGTGTAATGTGTGATTAAACAGACACAAAAAAAGCCTCACGAGCTGTTACTCATGAGGCATTTGAAATGAA
>DEKQ01000093.1 GCA_002353975.1 Prevotellaceae bacterium UBA2718 | reverse complement strand
GGAATAAGTGTTATACATACAAAACTGTATTGAATAGGATTTTATGCAAAGAGAAGTGGGGGATGCGTCAATTTTGACACATCCCCCACTCTATAATATAACTGATTGCTTTTTATTCGTCTGTGCTGAGGAAGAGCATTGCTACGCGGTTGCATTCGTAGATTTCGAAGAGCTTGTCTGTAGCGCCGCAGCCTTCAGCCTTGATGCGGCTTGGGTTGATCTTGTATTTGTTTACAAGCATGTTCTTTACTGCTGCGGCACGCTTCTCTGCCAGGACGTTGTTGCCATCAGAGTTACCTTCTGGTGATGCATAACCCTTGATCATCAGCTTGAAGGTAGGATGGTTCTTGAGGATCTCTGCTACGATGGCTACATTCTGCTGCTGGGCTGCTGTGACGTCTGCACGACCTACCTGGAAGAAGATGGATGGCATGTTAGGAGCAACCTCTTTCTCTACTACCACTGCTGCCGCAGGCTCTCCAAGACAAGCGTTCAGCTCATCAGCCAGCGCATCGTTCTTTGCCTCAAGCGCCTTGATGGAGTCACGCTGAGCTGCACGAAGCTCGTTGACGGTATTGTTCAACTCGTCAAACTCCAGAGGGTCGCAAGAGTTGGCAATCATGAAGTAGTGAGCACCGTTAGAGTTCTTGAAGCGATAGTTTACACCTACGTTAAGCTGCAGGAAGGAGTTGTTGATGTTATACTGCACCGTCTGGCTGCCTGTGCCATATTCGTCAGTCTGGGCACCTGCGATGGCAAAGTTGATTGTAGGCTCCACGAAAGCCTGCCACTCCTTGTACTTACCAAAGTTCCAGGCGCAGTTTACACCGAGCTTGTTGACGAGCATATTCTTGTAAGTACCCATCGTGGCACCGTTGCCATAGTTATGGCCCCAATAGAAGCCAATCAACGGAGACACGTCAAACTTGCGAGGCTCACCATAGAAGCCGTTAATGGCATTGGGCAGGTTGACCATGAAGAACAAGCCTATCTGCTGATAAGCAATGAATCCGGCATCACCCAGCTTGCGATTGTCAAAACCATACTCTTCATAGAGCCCGCCGTGCTTGTAGTTGAAAAAGAAATCGAAATCAAGTCCGAGACTGAAGACAGGAGAGAAGGACTTGCCCAGACGAATACCTGCATTGGGGTTCAGGTTCTTGAACAGTGCCTGATGAGTGGTTCCTGTTCCCACACCGGCATTCAAGCCGACATACCAGTTGTCAAAAAACTTTGTTCCGCTGTAAACGGTTTCCTCTTGTGCTGTTGCACTCAGGGAAGCCATCACAACAGACAGAATTAAAATTAATTTCCTCATAATGTATATGTTCTTGTTAATTTCTTTCTATAGGTTGTATAGTAACAATAGCGCGTGACGCGTGCGTGACGCGTTGAGATATGTACACTTGCGCGCAAAATTACCTAAAAAATCCCATATTACCAAACAAAATGCAATAAAAAGGTTAAAGAAATAAAAAAACATAGGATTTTATTTTGTCATTTCAAAAATTGTTACTACCTTTGCACTCGCAAATTCAGAGAGGCACCACAGACAAGCCAAATCTGAAAGCAATGCACCCTTAGCTCAGTTGGTAGAGCAACTGACTCTTAATCAGTGGGTCCAGGGTTCGAATCCCTGAGGGTGTACAAACACTGAAATCAACAAAAAGATTTATTCAGCCGGAGACAACAACATGTTTTCGGCTTTTTTCATCAAAAAAAAGAAAGAACATGGACGACTATCACGCGACACAGTTTACTAAGAGAGCGTGAGGATGATTGCCCAACGAGGCTGCTCCTCACAGCCTGATTGTTAGTTAATTATCATTACCTAATTAAAAGAACGAGGAGCAACCCAATATGAAGGCCTATTGGAATACCGTTAAGGGCATCCATGCCATAGAGGCATGGGAGCCAAACTGCTGGATACAGGTTACAAGTCCGACGGAGCAGGACAGAAAAGAATTAGAAGAAGAGTATCACATCCCAGACTATTTCCTTTCAGACATCAGCGATGCCGACGAGAGGGCGCGCTTTGAGTATGATGAAGGCTGGCAGCTTATCATCCTTCGTATCCCGTATATGAAGGAGGTACGTTCGCGCACGCCATATACCACCGTACCGCTGGGTATAATCCATAAAGACGATGTCCTCATAACGGTCTGTTTTTTTGAGAACGACATGATGACCGACTTCGTAAGCTATCAGAAGCGTCGCGGCGAGGGGTTCACGGACTATGTCGATATGATATTCCGTCTGTTCCTGTCAAGCTCCGTATGGTATCTGAAGCGACTGAAGCAAATATCAATGCTCCTGGACCGTGCAAAGCGCTCTATGGACCATACGGTGAACAATACCTCGCTGGTGAACCTGTCAAGGCTGCAAGACTCATTGACCTATTTCATCACCTCCATCCGAGGCAACGAGACATTGTTGCAGAAACTGAAGTTCCGCCTGCCGGTAGATGAACTGGACGCAGAACTCATCGAAGACGTGAACATCGAGATGGCACAGGCTCGCGAGACTGCAAGCATCTATTCAGAGATTCTTGAGTCCACCATGGACACCTATACCTCCATCATCAACAACAACATGAATACGGTGATGAGAACGCTTACATCATTCTCTATCATAATGATGTTTCCCACGCTCATCTCGTCCATGTTCGGCATGAACCTCATCAACGGTATGGAGTCCAGCTCATGGGGCTTTATCATCGCCGTTGCCATCTCCGTAGTTGTCAGCATCTGCTCATGGATGTTCCTTAGGTGGAAGGACCTGCTGTAGGGAATGATCATTGGCCATTGACCATTGAGCATTGACCATTAAGCATTCTGCATTCTGTATTCTGTATTGTTCAATGGTTCAATGGTCAATGGTCAATCGTCAATCGTCAATGGTCAATGTTCAATGGTCAATGGTCAATCGTCAATCGTCAATGGTCAATGGTCAATGCTCAATATTTTGGGCAGAATGATGTGAATGGACACTTGTCACAAGCGGGCTTTTGGCTTTTGCAGATGTAACGCCCGTGAAGCAGGAGCCAGTGGTGGGCATCACCCAGCAGTTCCGATGGTATATTCCTGACCAATTCCTTTTCCACTTTCAATGGCGTATTAGCTGTCTTTGGCACCAGCCCAAGCCTGTGGCTGACCCGAAAGACATGGGTATCTACCGGCATTGCGGCCTGCCTGAAAGCTACGGCAAGCATGACGTTCGCAGTCTTGCGTCCCACTCCGGGCAAAGTCATCAGGGCATCCATGCCGTGAGGCACTACGCCACCATAATCGCTGACTATCTTTTGAGACAGCTGCACGAGGTGACGCGCCTTCGCGTTGGGATAGCTCACACTCCTTATATATTTCAGAACATCTTCCTCCCCTGCCCTACTCATTGAGTCCGCATCGGGATAAGCCTCAAAGAGTGCAGGTGTCACCATATTTACCCGCTTGTCAGTACATTGCGCAGAAAGCACTACGGCAACTAAAAGCTGGAACTCCGACTGCCACGTCAGCTCTGTCGTTGTCACCGGCTGGCGCTCATGGAAGTAATCGATAATCGTCTTGTATCTCTGTTTTCGGGTCATAGCAACTAAAAAGGGAGACCTGCGGGTGTTATCCCTGCAAGCCTCCCTGATTTTATTTGTATTATTTTCTTAAGTCTTGAGTATTACTCACCCTTCTCCATCTGAGCCTTGAGGGCTGCCAGAGCGTCGAAATCACCAAGTGACTGAGCAGCTGCTACGTTATTGATTGTAGCTGCAGACTCTTCCTTCTTGGCAGCAGGCTTTCTTGTGCGGGTCTTCTTCTCCTCAGCCTCTGTCTCAGCCTCGAATGTGCGAGAGTGAGAGAGGATGATGCGCTTAGAGTCTTTTACGAACTCTATTACCTTGAAGTCGAGCTCTTCACCCTTCTGTGCAGGCTTACCGTCCTCCTTAATGAGATGCTTTGGAGTAGCGAAGCCCTCACCGCCCTCGTTGAGTGTGATGACTGCGCCCTTGTCCATGATCTCAGATACGACGCCCTTGTGCACAGAGCCAGGAGTGTAGATTGTCTCGTATGTATCCCAAGGATTGTCCTCCAACTGCTTGTGGCCGAGAGAGAGACGACGGTTGTCCTTGTCGATTTCGAGGACAACGACCTCAATCTCGTCACCAATCTTGGTGAACTCGCTGGGGTGCTTAATCTTCTTGGTCCAGCTGAGGTCGCTGATGTG
>DEKQ01000128.1:420-3169 GCA_002353975.1 Prevotellaceae bacterium UBA2718 | reverse complement strand
AGCATAATCTCGCCAAGTGTTACTACTTTTGCCATAGTTTTCTTGTTTGTTGAAAAAAATAGATTAGTTTATAATTCTGGTTTAATTGTATTAAGCCTGTAATTGTCTTATGTGTTTACATCAGCTACGCAAGTGCCCCACAGGGCCGGGCGGTATATGCCCAATCGTACATGGTACATGCCACATGCCAAATTGTACATTGTACATGGTAAATGGTACATGCTACATGCTCCTGCGTTTGTGCAAATTTATAAAGAAATCGCCAAACCAACAAGAAAAAGCCGTAAAATCTGCTTTTTTTTTCTTTTTTTGTGAAAATATGCGGCTGTGTGTTCGCACAATCAGTTATTTTTCATTACTTTTGCACGCAATATGCGTTACACAATCAAAGATATAGCAGAGAAGGCCGGTGTGTCAACCGGCACTGTTGACCGTGTGTTGCACAATCGTCCCAATGTGTCAAAGAAGGCATTGGAGAAGGTACGTGCCGTCCTCGCACAGATACACTACGAACCTAATATGTATGCCAGCGCGCTGGCCAATAGCCGCCGCTTTGACTTCTTCTGTCTCATGCCTAAGCACGAGAGCGAGGCATATTGGGAAGAGGTGGAGCAGGGACAGCGCAAATGCTGTGACACGCGCCGCGACTTCCACGTATATGTCACTTTCAAATACTATCGCCGCAATGACGTCGCATCATTCCGCGAGCAATATACCGCCATACTCGAGGAGAACCCAGATGGTATCGTAATGGTGCCCTCCAAGCTCGATGTGACACGCGAGTTCACCGACATACTGCACGCCGAGGAGATACCTTTCATCATGCTCGACTCCTATCTGCCCGACCTCAGGCCACTTGCCTTCTATGGGCAGGACTCCTTTGCGTCGGGATACTTCGCAGCAAAGATGCTAATGCTCCTTGCGGGCAAGGAGAAAGAGATAATGCTGATGAAGCAGACCCTCGACGGTGTCAATGTGGCCAGTAAGCAGCAGGACAACCGTGAGGTGGGATTCCGTCACTACATGCACGACCATTTCCCCGAGATACAGATCAATGTCCTTGACCTGCCTTACCAGAGCACCAAGCGTCAGCACAACGTGCTCTTAGAGGAGTACTTCAACTCCCATCCTGACACACACCACTGCATTACGCTCAACTCGAAGGCGCACATCGTGGGTGACTTCCTGCTCAACACCAATCGCCGTAACATCCAGATTATGGGCTATGACATGGTAGAGAAGAATGCCCGCTGCGTCAGGGAGGGCAGCATCTCGTTCCTCATTGCACAGCACGGCTATCAGCAGGGCTATTACAGCATCGATGCCCTCGTCAGGGCAGTAATCCTCAAGAAGCATGTCACAGCCGTGAACTATATGCCGATAGAGATACTCTCAAAGGAGAATGTGGACTTCTATCGGCGCACACAAATCTAAATCGCACAATAATACATATCTGCTAACACAAAAACACTATGGAGAAATTTCTGAAAATCAATCCAGCCGACAGCGTAGTAGTCTGTCTGCAACCTATCAGTCAGGGAGAAGTCATCACCGTCGATGGTAAGGACATCACCGTTCTGCAAGACACCCCCGCAGGTCACAAGGTGCTGCTGACCGACAAGAACGAGGGTGAGGACATCATCAAGTACGGCTATCCCATTGGTCATGCACGCACCGCCCTCAAGGCCGGAACGTGGGTCAACGAGAATAATCTGAAGACTAATCTGGCTGGTACACTTGAATATACATACAATCCTGTCAATGAGCAGCTTAACATTCCTAAGGAAAACCGAACCTTTAAGGCCTATAAGCGCAAGAACGGCGACGTTGGCGTGCGTAACGAGATATGGATTGTACCTACCGTTGGATGCGTCAATGGCATAGCCGAGAAGATGGCTGCCCAGCTGGAGAAAGAAACAGGTCTGGAGGGCATTGATGCCGTTCATGCATGGCATCACAACTTCGGTTGCTCACAGCTCTCTGACGACCATGAGAACACCCGCAAGATTCTGCGCGACATGGTGCTCCATCCCAATGCCGGTGCCGTCCTGGTGCTCTCGCTCGGATGTGAGAACAACCAGCCGCACGACTTCATGGCGACACTCGGTGACTATGACCAGGACCGCATCAAGCTCCTCATCACACAAGAGGTAGAGGGTGACGAGGTAGAGGCAGGCATGAAGATACTGCGTGAGCTCTATCAGAAGGCCAAGCAGGACGTTCGCGAGGAGGTTCCGGTGTCCAAACTCCGCGTAGGTCTGAAGTGTGGCGGCTCTGATGGCTTCTCAGGCATCACGGCCAATCCGCTCGAAGGTGAGTTCTCTGACTGGCTCGTGGCACAGGGTGGCACGTCCATCCTCACCGAGGTGCCTGAGATGTTTGGCGCTGAGACCATCCTGATGAACCGCTGTGAGACCCCTGAGCTCTTTGAGCAGACCGTCTCCCTCATCAACAACTTCAAGAACTATTTCCTCTCTCACGGCGAGCCGGTGGGCGAGAACCCATCCCCGGGCAACAAGGCCGGTGGCATCTCAACGCTCGAAGACAAGGCTCTGGGCTGCACGCAGAAGTGTGGGCGCGCCCCAGTCAGCGGCGTATTGGAGTATGGAGACCGCTTGCAGACTACAGGTCTCAACCTCCTCTCAGCTCCGGGCAATGACCTCGTAGCCTCCACAGCACTCGCCTCTGCGGGATGCCACCTGGTGCTCTTCACCACAGGACGCGGCACGCCGTTCGGCACCTTCGTTCC
>DEKQ01000128.1:0-387 GCA_002353975.1 Prevotellaceae bacterium UBA2718 | reverse complement strand
ACGATGAAGATTTCCACCAACAGCAACCTCTACAACCGCAAGACCAACTGGATAGACTTCAATGCCGGACAGCTCGTTGATGGCAGCAAGACCATGCAGCAGCTCGTACCTGAGTTCATAGACAAAGTCCTCTCCGTAGCCTCTGGCGAGCCAGCTCGCAACGAAATCAACGGCTATCGCGAGATTTCCATCTTCAAGAACGGCGTGACGCTGTAAGTGTAAGCACAACAACTAACTACTGTTATCATATTTTACAAACGACCCTCTCCACAACCGTAAGGCAAGGGAGAGGAGCGTTTTTTTCTGTAATTTCAGCAGGAAATCATAAGAACAGCGCAACAGGGCAAATGTACGAATTGCTCAATTTTGTGTTAAAAAAGTGACAAA
>DEKQ01000006.1:39145-43976 GCA_002353975.1 Prevotellaceae bacterium UBA2718 | reverse complement strand
AGTAGGTCTTTTACCTTGTAAAAGTTACTCCGTTACAGGGTAAAAGACCTACTATTACACCTCGTTTTGGGGTGCTGAATATCACCTTTTGAGGTGACTTGTGCTGATTTACAGTAACTTACGTACTGCGCAAAATTTGAAGAATTTGAGACCGAGGGAAGGTTTGCTGAAAAATATCGCGCTGTAGAGCATGAAAATTTGTCAGTCTTTTGCGTGTTTTTGGACTTTTTGTGTCAGCGCGTTTATTATCTCCATGTTTGCCAGGCAGAGGCGTTGGCTCACTGCCTTGAGGTGGGCGTGGAAGTCCTCCATGTCGTCTGACGGCATGTCGCGCAGGTTGGTGACGGCCTTGACGAGCATTACAGGCACGCGGAACAGAGAGCATGCGAAGGCCACCGCGGCCCCCTCCATCTCCTTCAGCTGCCCGCCGTTGGCGTCAATCAGGGCATCTTCCTCGGGCGATAGCTCAAAGCTGGAGCCCGTAGTCACTTTGCCCATCGGCATGCCGAGCGCCTCGGCTATGCGCCAAGACCCTTCCCATACGCTGTAGTTACCCAGCCCCTGTGTGTCCCAAGCATTGTCGCCGGGCACGCGACGGTCGTGAAACATCGCTCCGTTGGCAATATAGACCTCGCCCACCTTCATGCCCTTGCGGGCCCAGCCGCCGCATGTGCCGCTGCTGATGACGAGGTCTGGCGAGAGGCGTTCTATGGCTATGGTAGCAGTGAGGGCTGCTGCCTCGCAGCCTATGAGGTCACGGTCGTGCTGCCGACCAGTGGTGACGATGGAACACCTCACCCCTGTCCCCTCTCCAAAGGCGAGGGGTAATGACTCGGAAGTAGAAGACTCTTCCCCCTCGGAGGAAGTCGGAAGGGGGCTGGTATATAACCTGCAAGGCAGGGGAGCGAAGAAATCTCTTTGCTCCTCTGCCTTGAGTTGTTCGATGAGGGGCCGTGCCTCGGCCTCCATCGCAAAGATATAACAGATGTGCATTACTTTATGCGTGCACCAGATGCATTGAATGTGTTATCGCCTTTGACAATGATGATGCGGCCATTCTCCACGCGCTTCTGCGGCTTCTGTGCTTCCGCTGCTTCTGTGAGGCTGATGGAAGTCTCGCCAGAAGACTCACCGCGTACCACTGTGAGCGAGATGATGTTTGTTGCGGTGTTGCCGGAACGGGTCAGAATGATAGACTCACAGTCGGCTGGCAGGGTGATGGTCTGCTCTACAGGATTGACAGAAGCATCGTATGTGTTGACGAAATCCTCTGTTGTAGCCACCTTGTCGGCTTCCCTCAGTGAGCTGTAAACGGTGATGGCACCGCGCTTGGCAGCGTCCTTGTTGTTGATGCAGCCTGTGATGTGTATCACATCGCCTGCCTTGAACGTGCCGCTGGCGGGTTTTATCTCTGCATAGAAGTCGCTGATGGTGGTCTTTGCCTCGTCAGCGTATGCGGCAGACTTGCCGAACTTGATGCAGTTTACAGACTCATTGTTCACCTTCACCGTTGACTCTGATACTCCGTCAGCCTGCCCGGCTGTCGTCATAGTGATGGTGCCCACCTTGCCGCTCCAGTCATAGACCTTGTCAGTGTCGGTGGAAGGACCGGGTGTCGGGTCGTCAGGACCAGGTGTAGGGTCGTCAGGGCCGGGGCCGGGGGTAGGTGTTTCACCGCCCGCTCTCTCAATGCTGAGCTTCAGTATGCAGGTCTTAGTATTGCCGGAACGTGCCAGAAGTATCTCGTCGCAATCGGCAGCAAGGGTGAATGTCTGCTCCGTAGGATTGACAGATGCGCTGTTGGTGTTGGCAAAGTCCTCCGTCGTGGCGATGAGAGAGGATACGGCAGTGTTGGCGTAGAATGAGATTGCGCCCTTCTTTGAAGCGTCAGAATTGTTGATGCAACCCGTGATGCGTATCACGTCACCTGCCTTGAAGCCTCCGCTGGCAGGCTTGATGGTAGCATAGAAGTCGGTGATGATTGCATTCTCTGTATTAGGATCCTGCTGTGCGGCTGATTTAGAGAATGTGATGCAGTCGGTAGCTGTGTTGTTTACCTTTACTGTAGATTTTGCTATTCCGTCAGCCTGGCCTTCAGTGATGAATGTCGTTGAGCCTACGTTGGTGTTCCAATTGTAGATGCCTGTGCCGCTTGGGGTCGGGTCATCGGGTGTCGGACCAGGTGTTGGGTCGTCAGGACCAGGTCCGGGGGTAGGTGTTTCACCGCCGCCATTGGCGAAGACGACAAGGAACAGGTTGATGGCATCGCCCTTCTTGATGGTGTATTTGGTGCCGGCTGTGCCTGCAAAGGTGTATGTGCCGTCGGAGCCTACGGTTTCTTTTGTGCCGCCAACCAGAACTTTCTTGCCTGAGGCATTGGTGCTGCCGCCGAACACGAGAGTAATGTTGCCGCTGGCAGTTGGAGTGACATTGATTTCTGTTGCTGACTCCATCTTGACGCAGATGTCGTATGTAGTGCCGCCATAGGTAACACTGCCTTTGCTGTCTGAATAGTTGCCTGTAACGGTGACCTGCGAAGATGACGGCGTGTTACCGGTGAAGTGGCAGATAGAGGCATTGTCACCAGGCGTTGGACCAGGTGTCGGGTCATCGGGCTTAGGGTCATCGGGCGTAGGGTCAACGGGATTAGGATCCTCTGTTGTCTTACCCATGTCGCCGTAGATGCTCACGAGTTGGCCCGTGTATGCCGAGAGGGCATTGGACAGACTTGAGATGACTTCGTAGTTATTGTCTTCTGTGGCATTGTCGAAGGTCCACTGGAAGTCTCCTTTCTGGCAGCGTCCGGCGCCATACTGGCCTGTCACTACCGCTGGAACGTCTGCGGCAGCATCGGGAGTATAAGAGTAGAAGCTGCTCTCGGTATCAAAGTTGTTATATCCTGTGCCGCCCTGAAGGGTCTTGACATCTGCCGGAACCTTTTCGTTGCGGCTCTGTGCCTCGTAGGCATCAAAGTGCACACTGTAGAGAGCATCGCCCGCTTTGTAGGGCTCGAAGCTCTTCTGGCCGATCATATAGTTGCCGAAGGACTTGATGATGCCGCCGTCTTCCTTTGAGAAGGTACCCTTTGTGTCATCGCTTGAGCCCACTCCGTTGTGAACGTCAGAACCCTGCTTTGAGATGAGCATAGGGTATTTGCAGTTGCGGAAGTAGTTATTCTCTGAGAATATGCATGAACCCGTAGTAGAACCGATGCCATACTTAGCGTTGCCGTCGTAATAGTTGTTGAACACATGCAGGTGCTTAGACAGGCGGACACGTGGATGGCGTGAGTCTGAATGGTCGTACCAGTTGTGGTGATAGGTAACGAAATCCACCTCATCTCCGTTGCTGTTGAGGTTACATTTGCCGCTGTCCCAGAAGTGGTTGTCGCTGACTGTGGCGTAGAGCGTGCCCTTTACGTCGAACGAACCGTCGCCCTTCGCCTTGTCGCCGCCCTTATTCTGGCCGTAGAAAATATCGATGTGGTGTCCCCAGATGTGCTCGTTGTCGGTGTCAAAGGATATACCGTCTTCTGGGTGCATCATTACGGCGAAGTTGCGCAGCTCTACATATTGGCAGGCTCTGCACAGTACGCCGAAGCCGTGGAATGTGGCATCATTGCCCACACCCTCAATGGTGAGGTTCATTTTCTGCCCCTTTCCCTTCACCTGCAGGCCGATGGCAGAACTGCCCAGCTCAGGCATGTCGGCCTTCTTCAGCTGACCGATGATGCGGATGGCAAGAGGACGGGTCTCTGTTCCCTTCTCGTATGCCTGTAGAATGTCCTGGATGCCTGTGCGGGTCTCCTCGTTCTTGCCCACGCTCATGCTTAGCTGGATGGTCTTTGCGTTGTCCTTGCTGACATAGATTACGCGCGCACCGTTCTTCAGCGTGCCGTCATCGTTGTAGGCTCCTATGCCTGCTACGGCATTGTAGTGGGCATAGCCGTCACGGTTGAACTTCTTTACTACTATGCCGGTAGCTTCGCTGGCCTTAGAGGCATCCTCGCTGCCGTTTAGGACAGGCACTACCTTGACAGCATAGCTGCCTTCCTTCAGGCCAAGAGCATCGGCACGGTTGTATGTACCATAGCTGCGAATGAGCTGCTCGTCAATTTTAGTGTAGTCGGAATATTGGCCGCCCTTGACATAGACGGCGAAACTTGAGGCATCGCTAAACGGTGCCCACTCCACATAGAGTGCCTCATTCCAACCATCGGCCTTGTTGATTTGTATACCGCTGGAGGAATTGCTGATGTTGACGGCTAAGGCTGATATGGTCAGCATCATAAGCGCCAACAGGGACATTATTTTTTTCATACGCGTATGTTTGATTGATGTTAGGTTTAGAACTCAGCGTTGTTCGGTGTGCGTGGGAATGGGATGACGTCGCGGATGTTCTGCATTCCGGTGACGAAGAGTATGAGACGCTCGAAGCCCAAGCCGAAGCCGGCGTGCGGACACGTTCCGTATTTGCGGGTGTCAAGGTACCACCACAGGTGTGTGGTGTCCATCTGGCGACGCTCTATCTCGCCCATCAACTTGTCATAGGACTCCTCACGCACTGAGCCGCCCATGATTTCGCCTATCTGAGGGAACAGCACATCGGTGCCCTGCATCGTAGGACCGGGTGCCACGCAGCCTTTGTAGCCCACAGAACCACCTTCGGCGGTAGCCTCATTCTGCTTCATGTAGAATGACTTGATGGCTGTCGGGTAGTCGGTCATAATGACAGGCTTCTTGAAATGCTCCTCCACGAGGTAGCGCTCGTGCTCAGATGCCAGGTCATCGCCCCACTCGCATGGGAACTCAAACTTCTTTCCGCCGGCCTT
>DEKQ01000006.1:34882-39040 GCA_002353975.1 Prevotellaceae bacterium UBA2718 | reverse complement strand
GAGACCCTTGTCTATCATCTTGTTGAGGAACTCAAGGTCGTCCTTGCAGTTGTCAAGCGCCCATTTCACGCAATACTTGATGAAATCTTCCTCAAGATCCATCAGCTCTTCCTGGTCCATGAAGGCTATCTCGGGCTCTATCATCCAGAACTCTGCCAGATGGCGGGGCGTATTGGAGTTCTCTGCACGGAACGTAGGACCGAAAGTGTAGATGGCACCGAGGGCCGTAGCACCCAGTTCACCCTCCAACTGGCCTGATACGGTGAGCGAAGTCTGCTGGCCGAAGAAGTCATCATCATAGATTATCTTGCCCTCATCGTCCTTCTTCAGGTTGTAGAGGTTCTTCGTTGTCACCTGGAACATGTTGCCGGCACCCTCACAGTCACTTGCCGTGATGAGCGGAGTGTGGAAGTAGAAGTAGCCGTGCTCATGGAAATAGGTGTGTATTGCCATTGCCATATTGTGACGAATGCGCATCACGGCACCGAATGTATTAGTGCGCAGACGCATGTGTGCGTGCTGGCGCATATATTCAAAGGACTGTCCTTTCTTCTGCATAGGATAGTCGGCACCGCATTCACCATATACTATAAGGTTGGAAGCCTGTATCTCGCAGGCCTGGCCGGCGCCCTGACTTGCCACAAGCGTACCCTCGGCACAGATGCAAGAGCCGGTGGTAATCTGCTTCAGCAAGTCGGCATCAAACTTGGATGGGTCAACTACTATCTGTATATTCTTTATCGTAGAGCCGTCGTTAAGGGCGATAAATTCCACTGCCTTGCCTGAACGATGGGTGCGAACCCAGCCCTTTACACAGATATCCACGTCGAATGTGGTCTGCTGCAGGGCATCTACTACTTTTGTGCGTTTCATATAAACAACTTATATCTTATGTTTTTTACGTGTCAACAGTTTGTCGCTAAAGACTGACTGTCATTCTTTATCCATTATTATATATTATTCAAAGGCGCCCATTCTGAGCATATCGACTTCCTTCTCGGTGAGGAAACGCCAGTCGCCGCGGCGCAGATTCTTCTTCGTCAGACCTGCGAACTGCACGCGGTCCAGCTTTATCACCCTGTAACCCAGGGACTCAAAGATGCGGCGCACGATGCGGTTCTTGCCGGAATGTATCTCTATTCCAACCTGTTTCTTGTCCGTGGGGTGTGCATACTCTATGGCATCAGCCTTTATTACACCGTCCTCCAGCTCTATGCCCTCTGCTATCTGCTGCATATCGTGGAGGGTTACGTTCTTGTCAAGATATACGTGATATACCTTTTTCTTTAAGAACTTGGGGTGTGTGAGCTTAGATGCCAGGTCTCCGTCGTTGGTCAGGAGCAGCACACCAGTGGTGTTGCGGTCCAGACGGCCAACGGGATAGATGCGCTCCGGACATGCTCCCTCAACGAGATCCATCACCGTCTTGCGCTGCTGGGGGTCATCGCTGGTGGTCACATAGTCCTTCGGCTTGTTCAGAAGCACATAGACTTTCTTCTCCAATGTCACTGGCTGATCGTGGAATTTCACCTCGTCCGTGCGCAGAATCTTTGTTCCGAGCTCGGTCACTACCTGTCCGTTAACGGTTACTACACCTGCCTCTATGAAGTCATCGGCCTCACGGCGTGAGCAAACACCTGCGTTAGCCAGGAACTTGTTCAGGCGTAATGGCTGTGTCGGGTCAATGTTTTTCTCATTATACTCTATGCGTTTCTTCATAGAATACTTTGCCTGTGGGTCGTAATTCCCATAGCGCTGGCGCTGCTGGCCATAACCACCGCGCTGCTGACGCTGCTGTCCGTAGCCGCCACGCTGCTGGTATCCACCGCGCTGCTGGCCGTATCCGCCACGCTGTTGACCGTAGCCACCGCGTTGCTGGTAGCCGCGCTGCTCCATGTTCTCTGCTGAACCATTGTCATCATACTGATGGAATGGACGGTTCTGACCGTAACCGCCGCGCTGGTATCCTCCACGCTGCTGGCCATATCCACCGCGCTGATACCCGCCTTGCTGCTGGTATCCGCCGCGCTGATAGCCTCCTTCTGAGCGCTGATAGCCATCGCGCTGCTGACCGTAGCCGCCACGCTGCTGGCTGTAACCGCCGCGTTGCTGTCCGTAGCCACCACGCTGCTGATATCCGCCGCGCTGCTGGCCGTAGCTGTTACGGGGCTGATAGCCCTCGCTGTGCTGGTCGCGGTCTAAGTTAGAGCCAAATCCTTCGGGGCGGAAACCGCTTTCGTCATTGCGGCCTTGGCCGTGTCCGTAAGGCTGACGCTCGCCATATCCGCCACGCTGAGTGGCAGAAATGCGTATGCGCTGACGTGGCTGACGTGGCTGCTCTGCTGCGCCATTCTCCTGAATATCCTTGTTCTCTGTTTCCATTGTTGTCAATGTTTTTTGTTGTTAGATGTTAATTTACGATTTGTGATGAATGATTTAGTGATGTCTTTGTAGCCTCGCGGCTACGGGTTTTGGTTCTGATTTTTCTTTGGTGTTTTCTCTTTTTGTCTTTAATGTTTGTTGTTTTCTCCTTGTAATGTTTGTTGTAGTCTGTTTTAGTGTTGATTTGTTTTGTTCATTAATGGTTGTATATTTGTTGTCATTGAGTTAAATTCCGGTGTAATTCCAGGGTGTGATAGCCATCAATTCTGCCTTCACGGCATCGCTCACGTCGAGTGTTTTCACAAACTCGTGTATGGTATTCTCATCCATGTGTTTGTTTGTGCGGGTGAGAGCCTTCAGCGCTTCGTATGGGTGAGGATATGCCTCGCGGCGCAATATCGTCTGTATCGCCTCGGCTACCACCGCCCATGTGTTGTCAAGGTCTTTCCTAAGAGCCTCTTCATTGAGTATCAGCTTGCGCAGACCCTTGAGGGTTGACTGTATTGCGATGACGCTATGACCGAGAGGCACACCGATGTTGCGCAGTACGGTAGAGTCAGTCAGGTCGCGTTGCAGACGGCTCACGGGGAGCTTCTGGGCCAGGAATTGCAGTATGGCATTGGCTATGCCGAGGTTGCCCTCACTGTTCTCATAGTCGATGGGGTTCACCTTGTGCGGCATGGCGCTTGAGCCTACCTCGCCGGCCTTAATCTTCTGCTTGAAGTATTCCATTGAGATATACATCCAGAAGTCGCGGTCCAGGTCTATGATGATAGTGTTTATACGGCGCACGGCATCAAAGATTGCCCCCAGATGGTCGTAGTTTGAAATCTGGGTGGTGTATTGCTCGCGCTCCAGTCCCAGCTTCTCGCTTACGAAACGGTTGCCGAAATCCTTCCAGTCATACTGTGGATATGCCACGTGATGAGCGTTGTAGTTGCCCGTGGCACCGCCGAATTTCGCCGTATATTTGCATTTCTTGAGGCTGTCTAACTGCTCTTTCAGGCGATAGACGAATACCATTACCTCCTTGCCGAGGCGTGTGGGAGATGCCGGCTGACCGTGTGTCTTGGCCAGCATGGGCACGTCGCGCCATTCGTCGGCATATTCTTCCAGCTGTGCTATCAGCTCCTCCACCTGCGGGATGAATACCTCTGCAAGGGCATCCTTCACTGACAGCGGCACGCTGGTGTTGTTTATGTCCTGAGAAGTGAGGCCGAAGTGTATGAACTCGCGGCTCTGTTCAAAGTAGCCCTTGCCCAGTTTCTCCTCCTCCAGCTTGTCCAGCTGTTCCTTTATGAAGTATTCCACGGCCTTCACGTCGTGGTTTGTCACTTTCTCTATGTCCTTTACGCGCTGTGCATCGGCCTCGGAGAAGTCCTGATAGATGGCGCGCAGTGCGGGGAACAGGCTGTGGTCGAAGTCCTTCAGCTGTGGCAAAGGCAGTTCGCACAGGCTGATGAAGTATTCTATCTCAACCCTGACACGATATTTTATAAGCGCATACTCTGAGAAGTAGTCAGCCAATGCTGCTGTCTTTCCTCTGTAACGGCCATCGATAGGAGAGATGGCGGTAAGCAAATCAAGTTCCATGTAATGTTTGTCAGATTGTTTGTACTTTATCTCTTTTCATGCAAAAACGCACGCAAAGGTAGTAATTATTTATTTAATAGATGTATATGGCGGGCCTAAAAGTGTTATTTTTCACTTAAAATAACATATTTCCTTGCCGCATCGGATAATTTTTTGTACTTTTGCGCAGTTATTATAATGCGT
>DEKQ01000006.1:220-34824 GCA_002353975.1 Prevotellaceae bacterium UBA2718 | reverse complement strand
CCCTCCTGTTCGTCAGTCTGGCCTCCTTTGGCGCTACAACAGACAGTGACACCCTCCACCCTGAGACATTCATTGACGGTGCGGAAGTCTCTGTGCAGCTCCAGGGAGCGCTGAGCACCAATAAGTTTGCGCCGCTGTGGTTCAGTAATAACCACTATGGTGCCGTGTCGCCCTACGGCAACAGCGCCAATGAGCGTGTGGCAATCATCCGTGATGTGGCGTCTGACTCCCTTCGCCAGTGGCGCTGGGGCTATGGTCTGGACCTGCAATTCTCGCAGAATGCAGTAAGCAAATTCTTCGTCCAGCAGGCTTTTATTGAGCTGAAATGGAAGAAACTGCAGCTCACACTCGGCAGTAAGGAACGTAAGATAGACCTTCGCAACAACCAGCTGACGCTGGGTACCATGACGCAGGGCATCAATGCGCGGCCCAATCCGATGGTTATGCTGGAGACGGACTATGTCAAATTCCCCGGTACGAACGGTTATCTCAGCTTCCGCGGACGCACCGGCTACGGCCTTATCCTTGACGGAGACTGGCAGGAGAAGTGGGCAGACAATGTCACATCCACATATACGGGAAACCGTCGCATTAACGAGAACGCCGTATATATGAAGATTGGCAAGGAGACGCGGTTCCCGTTGGTGTTTGAACTGGGCGTCCAGGCCATCAACCTCTTTGAGAAAGACAACCACAACACCATCGGTTCCATCAACTCCGCACTGACATTCGACCTCGGAACATGGCTCATACGCGGATACTTTGACCACTATCTGGAGAATATGTCAAATTTCTTCACGTGGCACGGGCTGAAGGATCACCTCTTCGGACTTCAGGTGGAGTTCCCGAAGAACCGCGTTATCAAGTCGTTCTTAGTGGAACACTTCGGCACCAACGGCCAGTTCAACTCCGATTCCTTCTACAATGACCCCAACGGACTGGGTTGGCATTCATGGGGATTGTCGATGGGTAACCCCCTGTTGCTCTCACCGATATACAAGATTAACAACGGCGAACAGAACCTGTTCTTCTACGACAACATCGTGACGGCCTGGCATCTCGCTATGGCGGGCCAGCCGACAGACGAGATAGACTGGCTCGTGAAGTACAGTTTCTCCAAGAATTACGGCGAGCGCACAATGCCATACGACGGCTTTCACCACCATACTTACTTCGTTGCCGAGTGCGGTTACGCCCCACAATGGCTGCCGGGATGGAGTGGCCGTGTGGCGTTTGGCGTTGACCACGCAAAGAAATACTACGGCAACTGCTTTGGCGCTATGCTTACTATCCGCCGCAGTTTCAAGTTGAGATAACCCCCGGAGGATTGTGATAGTTACTCTGCATTCAGTAAAACTCTTCTTCTCTGCCGGCTTTGGTGCAGGCTATTGGCCTTGGGGACCAGGCACAATGGGCTCGCTGCTCGCTGTGATATTGTGGGCATTGTACGCTTACAGCATCGAGAGCTACGCCGTAGTACAGCTGCTGACGATGCTGCTCACGGTGCTCTTCACGGCGCTTTCCATTCCCGCCGTAAGCGTAGCCGAGGAAGAATGGGGCCACGACTCACCCCGCGTGGTGGTCGATGAGATAGTCGGAATGTGGGTGGCACTGTGTGCCGTACCTGCCTCAAGGGAGTGGTGGTATCCGTTCGCGGCCCTCGTACTGTTCAGGTTGTTCGACATCTACAAGCCTTTGGGTTGCCGATGGATAGACCGCAACATCCCTGGAGCATGGGGGGTGATGCTCGATGACATACTTGCGGGGGTCTATGCAGCGCTGGTGCTGGCGGTGGTAAATTAAGAATTAATAATTCAAAATTCAAAATTAATAGCGCCGAAACTTAAAGAATCAGAATAGAAAGGTAATCATAATTCGTTAATCTGTTAATTCGTAAATTCGCTAATTTGATATACTCTTCCATACGTAATAGCATTCAGCGTGCGGTCTATGCAGTCATAGACCCGCTTGTCAGCGGTGCTCTGGCCATAGGCATCACGCCCAATATGGTCACTACGCTTGGTATGCTGGGCAATGTGGCAGGTGCCGCGCTCGTGGTATATGCTGCCGTCAGTGCCGCTCCCGGTGACTATAGCCTCATGGGGTGGGCTGGATTGGTAATCATATTGTCTTCGGTGCTCGATATGGTTGACGGTTACATGGCGCGAAAGGCAGGCAAAGAGACCCGCTTCGGGGCTTTCTATGACTCCGTCCTCGACCGTTACAGCGAGCTCTTCACCCTCTCTGCCCTCTCGTTCTACCTCGTAGAGGCAGGTCATCACGGTGCCGCCGTCATCACGTATGCCTCGCTCATCGGCTCGCTCATGGTCAGTTACACCCGCGCCAGGGCTGAGGGACTGCAGGCAGAGTGTAAGGTCGGGCTGATGCAGCGCCCCGAACGGGTGGTGTTGACAGTTGCCGGCATGTTGCTCTGCGGACTCCTGCAGGGCGCAACCTCTTTTGATAGCCTGTGGTTTGTCATTGCCACACAGGCTGTCATAGCCTTCTTTTCAAACATTACCGCTATTCATCGTATAATGCACGTCAAAGGGCAGCTGCTCTTGGCGTGCATTTTTTTGTCCCTGTCGCTCCAGGCTCAGACCATGTTCGACGCTGCCGGCGAGGGTATAGAACTCAAGACCGAGGTGCAGGGCTCGTTCTCTTCGGACAACACACCGCTGTGGCTCAATGCCAATAAATATGGTCTCTCGTCGCTCAAGTCGTCAAACGGCTACCTGCGTGTGGGTGCAGAGCGACTCGCAGCCAATGATTCATCGCGCCAGTGGCGCTTCGGATATGGTGCAGACGTGGCGGTGCCAATCAGCTATACGTCAAAGTTCGTCATACAACAGTTGTATGCGGAGTTCCAGTATAAGTTAGGTACGCTCACCATCGGACAGCGCGAGCAGCCGATGCAGGTGCTCAACAACGAGCTGTCGTCGGGCGAACAGACCTTCGGGCGTAATGCGCGCCCCGTGCCGCAGGTGCGCCTCGGCATGCTTGACTACTTTCGTTTCCTTCACGGATGGGTAGGCATCAAGGGACATATCTCCTACGGATGGTACACCGACGGAGGCTTTCAGGAGTCATTCGCCGCTCCCGGACAGCAGTATGCCAAGAACGTGCTCTACCATGAGAAGTCCGGATTTCTGCGCATCGGTAAGCCTGAGACGTTCCCGCTGACCCTCGAACTGGGGCTTGAGATGGCTGCACAGTTCGGCGGTACGGCGTATAACGTCAACAACTGGGGCACCATACAGACCGTGAAAGGCAACAGCGGCTTCAGCGGCTACTGGCACGCGCTGGTTCCCGGGGGTGCCGATGCTACGGACGGAGGCTATGACAATGCAGCCGGAAACCAGCTGGGCTCATGGATGGCAAGGCTGAAATGGGACGCGAAAACGTGGAGCATCACGGCGTATATGGACCACTTCTTTGAGGATCACTCAGCCATGTTCCACCTGAACAAGGATGGATATGGCGAGAAAGAGGAGCACAAGAAGCTGGTCAGCAAACGCTGGCTGCTATATGATTTCAAGGACATGCTGCTCGGCGTGGAGCTCCACCTGAAGCGTTTCAAGCCGCTGAACAGCGTAGTGGTGGAGTATCTGAACACTAAATACCAGAGTAGTCCCATCTACCATGACCATACCTACAACATCCCCGACCACATAGCAGGCTGCGACAACTACTACAATCACACCGTCTATGGCAGCTGGGCGCACTGGGGGCAGGTGATGGGCAACCCGCTCTACCGTTCACCTATATATAATACGGACGGTACGCTGAAGGTGAAGAACAACCGCACCCGTGCCTTCCACCTCGGCATCAGCGGCGATCCATACCGTGCCGTGCATTACCGTCTGCTGTTGTCGGCACAGATAGCGTGGGGCACATACGAGTTGCCCCTTGACTATCCAGAGTATAACACCTCGCTGTTAGTTGAGGCAACGGTGGGTGGAGGATTGCTGAAGATGGCTGACACTCCGGCGCACAAGTGGGTGAAAGGGATGATGGTGCGCATGGCATACGGCCTTGACCGGGGCAGATTGCTGGGCGACAACAGCGGATTCCAGATTACAATAGGCTATCATAAACGCTTAGGCCAATGAAGAAATACATTGCAATATACACACTGCTTCTCGCGGTGATGCTGGCAATGTTCAGCAGCTGCGAGACCGAGACGTCTGACAATGGCGACTTGGACGGCATGTGGCACCTCATGCAGGTCGATACCATCGCTACGGGAGGATGCCGCGACATGGTGCCCGATCGCATATACTGGTCCTTCCAGGTGCGGCTCTGCAACCTGCGCAACCTCGTCAAGGGGCCTGACGTGTTCTGCCGCTTCGAAAGAGAGGAGGACATGCTGAGGCTTCACTCGTTCTATATGAACGACAGACAGGGCGGAGACCCGGAGGTGACTGACAAAATGGCAGACATTCTGCAGAACGTCATGGTAGGTTCCTTAGACCAGACTTACCACATCGAGAGCATCAGCAGCTCCATAATGGTCTTAGCCACCGACGAACTGAAAATGCGATTTGTAAAGTATTGAAAACCAATGCATTCTGAAGGGCGTTCTAATAGTAGGTCTTTTACCCTCTAATAGTAGGTCTTTTACCTCCTAATAGTAGGTCTTTTACTGGGTAATAGTAGGTCTTTTACAAAGCAAAAGTTTTGCTATCACTTTCAGAGGGTAAAATGAGGGGGTGAAATTGAGGGTCGGGGAGTGATATATGAGGGGTGATTGATGAGGGAAGAGAGGTATCGGGACTGACAAATTGGCAGAAAAGAAATACATATTACTGTTCCTTATGCTTGCGCCATACGCTCTGTTGGCGCTGGTTTATTTTGGTATGGGCTTCCTTGAACCTAATTATATGGTCAATGAAGTTCATATTTCGCAGCCTTATAACCTTGAGCGCCAGCTGTTTGGCATTGCCACCGCCGATGGCGTGATGACTCCGTCAGAGTGGTTTGCCGCGCATCACAGCACGGGCGTTGACCTCCTCTGCGGCATGTTCTACATGCTGTGGATACCGCTGCCAATCTTCTTCTCGCTGTGCCTCTTCTTCACGGGGCGCGAAGAGACGGCCATCCGGCTCACCGTGGCGCTGTTTCTGACGAAGCTGGTAGGCTATGCAGGGTACTACATCTATCCCGCAGCGCCGCCGTGGTACGTCATGGAGCATGGCTTTGAGTTCATACAGGACACGCCGGGCTCGGCGGCAGGGCTGCTGAGAGTTGACGACTACCTCGGCATCCCCATCTTCCACACCATGTACACGGCCAATGCCAACGTGTTTGCAGCCATACCGTCGCTACATTCCTCCTACTACCCCGTGGCGCTGTGGTATGCCTGGAGCACAAAGGGCTTGAGCCGGTGGTGGACGGCACTGTTCCTCACCTTCTCGCTCGGCGTGTGGTTCGCCGCAGTATATACGGGACACCACTACATCATAGACGTCATCCTGGGCGTAGGGTGCAGCGCAGTGGGCGTAATGCTGTCGAATGCAATAAAAACAAGGACTTTACGTTATTGAGATATATGATGGAAGAAAAGAAGAAAATCAGAGAAATAGATGTGATGGCACTTGTCGGCAAGGTGTGGAAAGAGAAGAAACTCCTTGCGGGTTTTATCGGTGTTTTTGCCGTTCTTGGTGTCATCGTGGCGCTTTCGACGCCCCGTGAATATACCGCCGAGACTATTCTGGCTCCTGAAATGTCATCTGGCGGCCTGGGCCTGAGCGGTAATCTGGCTGATATGGCGTCATCGTTCGGCGTGGAGTTAGGCGGAAAGGCATCTATGGATGCTATATATCCAAAGATATATCCTGACGTGCTGGGTTCCACGGACTTCATACTCTCTCTCTTTGACGTGCCTGTGAGGGTGAAGAATGACAGCACTCCCCGAAAATATCACGACCATCTGCTTGTGGATGCAAAGAGTCCATTCTGGCGTCTGCCGCAGCTGTGGCTCACATTGCTCATCAGGCAGCTGACCGACGATGGTCCAAAGGCAGGCGGTAAAATAAATCCGTTCATGCTGAGCCGCGACGATGAGGAGCTGGTGAAGGCTATACGCGGCTCCATCAACTGTATGGTGGACAAGAAGACCAGCGTCATCTCAATCAGCGTGAGCGACCAGGATCCTGTGACATGTGCTATTATGGCAGACACTCTGCAGATGCGCTTGCAGAAATACATCACGGAATACCGTACGCACAAGGCTCGCCTGGACTTGCAATACTATGAGAAGCTGTACCATCAGAGCCGCGATGCTTATCATAAGGCACAGCAGACGTACGCCAGCTTCGCAGATGCCAATACTGACGTGGTGCTGCAGTCTCTGCGTGCCAAGCAGGACGAACTGGAGAATGAGATGCAGCTGAAGTATAATATCTATACGCAGCAGATGGCCCGTATGCAGACTGCTAAGGCGAAGGTGCAGGAGAGCACGCCTGCATTCACCATTATTCAGAAGCCTACCGTGCCTAACCGTCCCTCCAGCACACCGCGTTCGCTGACGGTTCTTGTATGGATTGTTATCGGTGTGATATGTGATGCCCTGTGGATATTATGGGGCAGACAGTGGTGGTATAACCGCAAGAAGAAACAGAATTAATTCATAATGCACAGTTCGCAAGGCATAATCCGTGATCTGCGTTGCATAATACATGATTGCGTTTCTCCGATATAACGGTAAGAGATGTCGTTTGCAATACCCTACATAATACTGATTCTTGTCTTTGGCGGGATGGCATATATCCACCATGTCGCCGATGATGACATGTTGCGGCAGCGTATGGTCATTGCCTCAGTGGTGGTATTTGTCTTGTTCTTCGGCTTCCGTGGATTCATCCTGAGCGACTGGATAATCTACTATCCTTACTTCTACGAGGCGGAATGGCGCGATGTCTATTCGCTCGATATCGTAAAGGGCGAGGGCTTCGAACCCGGTTTCGTGGTTCTCACTATGCTCTGCAAGACGCTTTTCGAGGACTATCATTTCTATGTCTTTGTGCTCACAATCATCAATACGGTGCTGTTGATGAACTTCTTCAGGCGCTATAGCGACAACATCCCTCTGTCGCTGATGTTGTATGTAGTGTTTGAAGGACTGGTAATAAGCACTAACCTGATGCGCAATTCCATTGCGATTTTCCTGTTCCTCAATGCCTTGCCCTATCTTATACAGCGTCGCCCGCAGCCTTATTTTGGTCTGTGTCTGCTGGCGTGCACTTTCCATTTGTCGTCGTTCATGTACCTGCCACTATACTTTTTCTTCCATTATCGCCTCAACAAGTGGGCCTTTCTCGGCATCTTCGTAGTGGCAAACATTGCCTTTCTGATGCATGTCTCATTTCTTGTCACATTCCTCAACCTGATGGGCGTTGATGAAAGTACGGCGATGAAAGTAAAGGCATACACGGACTTTTATGATACTCATACGGGTATTTCCATAGGTTACCTGGAGCGTTTGATGACCGGACTGCTCGTATTCCTTTACTATGACAAGCTGAAAGAGATACGGCCAGACAATGCGGTGTTCATCAACGGACTGCTGGCATACCTCGCAATTTTCTTCATACTCAGTGAGTTTCAGGTCGTTTCAAAGCGCATCTGTACACTGTTCGCCTTCGGATATTGGATTATATGGGCTGATATGCTGAAGTGTTTCTATTATCAGAACAACCGTCGCCTGTATGCTGCTTTCCTCGGGTTGTACTGCGTATTTCGTATAGCAGGGTCATGCTACTTGCCAGATTTCGAATATGACAACCTGCTGATGGGGCGCATCAAGTCATACAACGAGCGGCTGTATATACACAATAAGACCTTTGAACCGCAGTAGTGCGAAATCCGGAACGAATCAAAGTATAATGATGTCAAAGCTGAAATCCGTGGGTTCACGCGACAAAACCGTTGGTGCAAACATAGTATTCTCAGGCATACTGAAGGCGATAGGCTTGGTCGCGTCGCTCTTGGTAGTGCCCGTAACGCTCCATTACCTTGATGCGGAGCGCTACGGAATATGGCTGACGTTATCGTCTATACTGTTCTGGTTCACGTTCTCGGACGTTGGATTGGGCAATGGCATGCGCAACTACCTGACGGAATCGATATCCAAAGGAGACTTTGAGCGCGGTCGTTCCTACCTGAGCACAACGCTATTCCTGCTTTCAGGCATTGCCATTCTGCTTGGATTGCTGTCGTGGGGTGTTGTGTCATTTGTGGATATGTCGCGGCTCTTCAATACCTCAGTGATGAGCGGGGAGGAACTGCGCATCGTGACACTGACGGCAATCTTCTTTACACTCATGAACTTTGTGGTCAGAAACATAGGCTATCTCTTTGTTGCGTTGCAGAGATATGCCCTCTACGACTTGCTAAGCATATCGGGCAGCGTGCTCTCGCTCATTGTGGTATATGTACTGACAAAGACCACAGAGAGTAACCTGCTATATGTTGTAGCGGCATTTACGGCGATGCCGGTATTGGTTTATCTGCTTGCATGTTTCCCCATCTTCAGAAGATACCGCTCATTGCGCCCCAATCGCAAGTCCATAGACCTGACACTCGCAAACCAGGTCGTGGGCAAAGGACTGGGCTTTTTCGCCATCCAGATAACGAGTTGTCTCGTGATCTTCGGGTCTTCCAATGTGTTCATCACGCAGTTTTGCGGTCCGGAGGGGGTCACAACGTATAACATTGCATACAAATACTTCAATCTCCTCATCATCGGTTACACCGTAATACTGTCTCCTTTGTGGAATGCCTATACAGATGCAAAGACCAAGGGCGACTATCAGTGGGTGGCTTCAGCGTTTCGCCGGAGCATGATGGCATGGGGTGCAACGGTCATCGGAGGTGTGTTGATGCTGCTGTTGTGCAACGTGTTCTACAGATTATGGGTGGGAGACGCCGTCAGCGTACCCTTCACAGTTTCGCTTGTGACATTCATTTACGTCAGTATGTTTAATCTGAACAACTGCGTAACATATCTGCTCAACGGCTTCAACACCATCCGGATACAGATTATCACGTCTGTAGTCTTCACTGCCGCTTATCTTTTGGCGGTGTATTGCTTCGGCAAGGAGTATGGAATAGAGGGTATAGTGACGAGTATGGCGGTGTGCTATGCAGCTATGAGCATAATTCATTTCTATCAGTGTGAGCTGCTGATCAAACAAAAAGCCCGTGGAATATGGAACAAGTGACAGGTAAGAGAGTAAGCGTAATAACTGTTGTCTATAATGATGCCGCCAGTATTCGCGGCACGATAGAGAGCTTCTTCAGCCAGACATGGGCTGACAAGGAGCTGATTATCATTGACGGCGGCAGTACCGACGGCACTGCTGAAATCATCAAAGAGTATTCTGACAGGCTGGCATTTTGGTGCTCTGAGTCTGATGAAGGGCTTTTTGATGCCATGAACAAGGGCATAAGCCATGCCAACGGGCAATGGGTTAACTTCCTCAATAGCGGTGATTCTTATGCCAATAGCCATTCAATAGCAGACGCGATGGAGTCTCCACAGGCTGATAAGGCAGATGTAATCTATGGCAACAGCATTGAGATCGCGCCAGATGGAGCACGTTTCTTCATTCTGGCAGGAGAGCCACCGGAGCTGGAGTATTATCCCTGCTTCCGTCATGGAGCTGCTTTCGTCAGGGCAGATGTGCAGAAGATGCACCTGTTCGACACTCAACGGATAAAAGACCTGGGCTTTTCGCTCGACTGGCAGATGCTCCACAACCTCTACAGCGAGGGCTATCTGTTCGCTCATATCAATAAGGATATACAGCAATATCAGCGGGAAGGGACATCAAACCACCCACTGAAAAGCCTGTGGTACAACTATAAAATAACCACGGAGAAGAGATGGAGCATCCGCAAGTTGCTCTATATGCTCAAGAGCGGGCTGAGACAAATCATGATAGGTTCTGCGTTTGAGAAATGGACAATCGCATTTATCAATGAGTTTATGGTGAACTATCTGCTGCCTGTCGTTCCCTTCTGGCTGCCGCGCAGGCTGTATCTGAAGATGATAGGTCTGAAGATAGGAAAGAAATCATTCATTATGAGGCGCTCCTACATCGTGGCACCTCGGCATATCAGCATAGGAGATTACAGCCACATAAACCGTGGATGCCTGCTTGACGGACGTGGCGGGATAACGATAGGCAATAACGTATCGGTGTCGCACAATGTGAGTATCGTAACTGGAGGGCACGATTACAGGTCCAAAACATTTGAAGGACGCTACCTGCCGATAAAGATAGAGGATTATGTTTGGTTAGGCATCAATAGCACAATCCTGCAGAATGTCACCGTGGGAGAGGGTGCTGTGGTGTGTGCCGGGGCTGTCGTTACAAAGGATGTGGAGCCTTACACTATCGTAGGAGGTGTGCCGGCAAAGGTTATTGGCACTCGTCCGAAGGGACTGGACTACCATTGCATCTGGGATTCTCCCTTCACATAAATGAATAAAGGATGAGGGGACAGCCTGCCCTTCATCCTTTATTGTATTATAGACTGATATACTTTCATGTGTTCCGTGGCACATTTCTGCCATGAAAACAGCTTTACTCGCTCCCTGCCTTTCGCTGCGTATGACCGCAGCAGAGCCTCGTCGCCCAGCAGACGGCTCATGCAGTCGGCAATGCTCTCATCGTCATTAGGGTCAAAATAAACCCCTGCGTCCCTGGCTATCTCAGGAAAACAGCTGGCTGATGACAGTGCTACAGGGCATCCGCAGCTCCATGACTCAAGTATTGGCATTCCGAAACCTTCATAAAGGCTGGGGAAGACGAACAGCAAAGCATCGCGATAGAGACGCTGCATCGTGGCTTCGTCAGCGCCAATGTGGTGAACCGCCCCCCAAATGCCAAGTCCCACAAGGCGCTCTGACTCTTGCGCAGAAAAGGCTTCAGACGTACACACCAGGTGAACATCAGGGTATTTTATGTGCACATGTGAAAAGGCTTCGGCAAAGCGCCAAAAGTTTTTGTACTCGCTGCGCCGTCCTACGTAGAGTATATACGGATGCTCTACTATGCGTTCCTTGGGGAGAGTGTCAAGCTCTGGCAGCTCTATGCCGTGATATATCACGTGAACCTTCTCTTCGTCAACGTCAAAAAGTTGCAGAAGGTCATTCTTCGTGTTCTGGCTTACTGCGATTATCGCGTCAGACCTCTGTAGCGATTTGCGCTGCTTTGCAACGATTTCGGGATGAGGATCGATGGTTGAGAGATTGCTGTCATGGTACGTTGTCACCATTGGCTTAGTGCCAATGTCGCCTATAAAAGATGTTCCGAAGTTCGTCTGGTGATACACGTCATAGTCGCGACGGCGCAGACGATAGTGTGTATAGGGCATGTTCAGCAGGTCAGTCACCTGAGTCTGGCCACGGAACATATAACGGTAAGTGCGAAACAGATGCTTCGCACGTACGTACTCATTGCTGGAAAACAGCGAGGTGGCAGACCAACTGTCGCTCGGAAGGCTGCTCATCAGCATAGCGAAATACTTTGAAGCACCGCCATATCTGAAACTGAATATCTGATGGTCAAACAGAACCTTCATACTGATACATATCTCTTATCGTCCACAAAATTACAAAAAAAAATCCAATCTCAACCATTTATTACACTTTTTTTCTTACCTTTGCATTCCGAATGCGATATATCTGTCGTCTTCGCTACTCCAAATCACAGTCAGAAGCAGAATGGAAGAACGTGCTGCAGACATAAAACTGCCCGCCAATAGCGACGTCGCGCTGGTCTTGGTGCTCTATAATCCGAGTGCCGACGACCTGCATAATGTCACGCAGCTATCCATGAGATACGAGGGAGTCATCGTTGACAACTCTGACGAAGACAACTTTGATGGCAGAGAAGTCAACAGGATGGAGTACATACCGCTGCACGGAAACCACGGTATTGCCGAGGCTCAGAATGTGGCTCTCAGGAATATCCTTGCCCGGGGGAGGGCGCATTACGCTGTGTTCTTTGACCAAGACAGCCGTTATCAAGAAGGCTATCCGCTCAAAATAGCAGCATATTTTGAGCAGACGGCATCTCTCCTGCCAAACATTGCCGCTCTGGGACCGACCGTAATCACCAACGACACCGAAGAGGAATACCGCTCGGTATTTCATGATGACAGGTATCTCACAAGTGATTTCATCGTCAGACGTGACATAATCTCGTCAGGATGTTGCATCAGCACCGCTGTGCTGAATGCCGTTGGGTTGCTTGATGAGTCGCTTTTCATTGATTTCGTTGATACTGAGTGGTGCTTCCGCGCTCAGTCAAAGGGCTACATAGTAGGCGTAACACCTCGTGTGAAGATAAAGCATAAGGTGGGATTAGGCGAGATACACATAGGCAAGCATATCGTCTCCATCGCTGCTCCGTATCGCTACTACTACCAATATCGCAACTTCCTGCTGCTCCTCAGTCGTGGCTACGTACCTTTACAGTTCAAGATAAACTTTGGCATCAAGCTGCTGTGCCGCTTCTTCTACCTGCCGTTCATGATAAAAAACGGATGGAAAAGCTGGCAGAACATGGCGCGAGGCATCGCTGACGGCATAAAAGCAATACTATCAAAATAACCTTGATTTCAGTCTGCATAGCAACATATAACGGTGAGAAATTCATCAGACAGCAACTACAGTCCATCATCAGCCAATTGTCATCTGATGATGAAGTCATTGTGTCCGATGACGGCTCCACTGACCGCACACTCCAGATAGTAGAAGAACTGCGCTCGTCAATCATCAAAATCATTCACAACAAGGGCGACCACGGCTACACTCCGAACTTTGAGAATGCCCTGCGTCATGCCAAGGGTGACTACATATTCCTCTCAGATCAGGATGATGTGTGGGCTGATAACAAGGTAGAAGTCACATTGGAGCACCTGAAGAAGTACTCTATGGTCATAGCCGATGCAGACATCATAGATGCTGAAGGCAATGTCATTGCAGAGTCATACTTCCGGCAGCGAAGGGCGCATAGCGGACTGATAAACAATCTTATACGCTTCTCTTACCTTGGGTGCATGCTTGCTTTCCGCAGGGAGGTGTTGGAAAAGGCACTTCCTTTTCCGCCTGACCACCGCCAGTGCACCCACGACAACTGGCTCGCGCTTGTTGCTATGACATTCTATAGCTGCACCGTCCTGCCAGACAAGTTGCTGCATTACCGCAGGCATGGCGCCAATGCATCAAAAGGAGGACTGGAGAAAACAACCACCATGGCCTTCAAAATCAGATACAGGATTTATCTGATGAAATGGTTAGCCAAAATAATAAATAGGTAAGGCTATGCCCTAAAGGCGCAATCCGAAGATTTTATATGCGAATTTGCAGCTGATCATCAGCGCATTGGTATAGACTCCGTTCTCGCGGCAGCCGCGGATGTCTTCCTTGATTAGCTGCATACGGCTGCGCATACCGCGTGTGCTCGCGCCGCCGGTACGCATCGTGACGAAGTCTATGGGTAGGTAGCGTGTTTTAATCTTGTGTACCATAAACAGTCGCACCATCATTTCATAGTCTGAACCAATTTTGTAGTCAGTCTTATAGAGGCCCGCTTTGCTGAAAATCTCCCTGCGACAGTAGAACGACGGATGTGCCGGCATGAATCCGAAGCGCAGGCAGAAGGGCCGAAAGAGCTTGGAACTGTAGTAGCGTATGCACTTTCCGGGCTGTCCGTCGCGAATGAAATGTATGTCGCCATAGATGGCATCCAGTGTCTTATCTGCCATCGTCTCAGCTACTTGTACCACCACATCGGGCGTTGTGAAGTAGTCATCTGAGTTCAGAATGCCCACCACATCGCCCGTAGCCATGCGCAGACCCTTGTTCATGGCATCGTAAATGCCGTTGTCTTTCTCTGATATCCACCGCAGCCGGCCTCCATACAGAGGTTCAAAACGCTTGATGAGATCCTGTGTCCCATCGGTTGAGCCACCATCCACCACGATGTGTTCTATGTCGTGATAGGTCTGGCTGAGTACCGATTGCAGGGTGTCCTCAAGCGTTTTTGCACTGTTATAGGCGGCTGTGATGATGCTTATCTTCATGTTTCAAGTCGTGTTCAGCTCGCAAAGTTACGATTAAGTCTTGAGATATGCAAGAGAAAGAACGTGTTTTTTCTCTTGCATATCCGAGGCGAAGTAACTTCGATGCAGGTCAGAGTTACGATTAAGTCTTGAGAAATGCAAGAAAAAGTGTCCACATTTTTTCTTGCATATCCAAGGCGAGGTGACTTCGATGCAAGTCAGAGCCTGCTGTTACGCTCTGTTTTTCCTGCAAGAAAAAGTTGGTTTGGCAGCTTCGGAGAAATTTTCCGTCACATGCGGAAAGAAATTCCGTCACGTGCGGAAAAGTTTTCCGTCAATGGCGGAAAAAGTTTCCGTAAGCTTCGGACAAGTGCAATTTGAATGAAAATACCCTAAATATCCAAACTTATTTCGGCATTCATTTGGGTGACTGAAGTTTTTTTTGTACTTTTGCGGCTGAAACAGCCACTCGGGGTAAATAAAAGAATCCCGCGCATGAGGGAATGACAGCGCGGGACGTTGGCCTGTGTATATGCTTCGGACATGCTGAAGGCGAAGCGGGAACGGGCGGCTGGCGAGAGCATACGTAATACGAATAACGACAAAACAACATAGAAAATGAATACAACAATACAGCCTGCAGAGGGTAAGTTGGGAGTGCTTATAGTAGGCAACGGCGCTGTTGCCACAACTTTCATGACTGGTGTCCTGATGGCGCGCAAGGGTTTGGCAAAGCCTATCGGAGCCATGACGCAGTATGACAAGATCCGTGTGGGCAAGGGCGAGGATAAGAAATACCTGCCATACGGGGAGATAGTGCCGTTGGCATCATTGTCGGACATCGTCTTCGGAACGTGGGATGTCTATCCGCAGAATTCCTTTGAGAGCGCTGTGAATGCCGATGTGCTGAGGGCTAAGGACATCCTTCCGGTGGAAGATGAGCTGAAAGCCATCGTGCCTATGACGGCAGCATTTGATAAGAAATTTGCCAACCGCCTTGACGGTACGAACGTGAAGGAGTGTTCCAGCCGCTGGGATATGGTTGAGCAGCTGCGCCGGGACATCCGTCGCTTCCGCGAGGAGAAGGGTTGCAGCCGCCTTGTGGTGCTGTGGGCCGCGTCAACGGAGGTGTATGTGCCGGTGGATATGACTGTGCATGACACGCTGGAGCACCTTGAGGCAGCCATGAAGGCCGATGACCGTGAGCGCATCGCACCGTCGATGTGCTATGCATACGCCGCCCTGGCAGAGGGTGCGCCATTCATCATGGGCGCTCCGAACACTACTGTGGATATCCCCGCCATGTGGGAGATGGCCGAGAAGGTGCACATGCCTATTGCCGGCAAGGACTTCAAGACGGGGCAGACCTTGGTGAAGTCGGGATTCGCACCAATACTGAGCACCCGTTGCCTGGGCCTCAGGGGGTGGTTCTCCACCAACATCTTGGGTAACCGCGACGGCCTCGTGCTCGATGAGCCGGCTAATTTCCGTACGAAGGAGGTGAGCAAACTCTCAACCCTTGAGACGATACTGGAGGCCGAGAAGCAGCCCGACCTGTATAGCGACTACTACCACAAGGTGCGCATCAACTATTACCCGCCCCGCAATGACAATAAGGAATCGTGGGACAACATCGACATCTTCGGCTGGATGGGCTACCCGATGCAGGTGAAGATCAACTTCCTGTGCCGCGACAGCATCCTTGCTGCGCCGGTATGCCTTGACCTCGTGCTGCTCTCTGACCTCGCGGCGCGTGCCGGAAAGTGGGGCATACAGCGTTTCCTCAGCTTCTTCCTCAAGTCGCCGATGCACGATTACACTCAGGGCGAGCAGGCTGTGAACCATCTGTATCAGCAGCACACCATGCTGAAGAACGCCATACGCGAGATGGGAGGCTATGAGCCTGACGAGGAAATGGACTAAATTCAGAATGCAAAATGCAGAATTCAAAATTCGTAAGTAGGAGAAACGGCCTAAAAGGCCAATAGCCTATAGCCCAGGGCCGCTCGGCGACGAAGGAGACGCTTGCATAGCGAAGCGGAGCAAGAACGCCCTGGGTATGAAGACGGAGCAGTAACTACGCCCTGTAAGGGCAACAGAACGATATGGCTGAAATAAACAAATAAAGTCAAACAAAACGATATAACGACCCTATATGATTATTAAGAGATACTTCGCGACAGTGCTTCTCGCTCTCATGGGCGTTGCCGCGTCCCATGCTCAGGGGGCAGGGACACCAGCGCAGTCATGGACGGCTGACAATGGAAACGGCACTTATACCAACCCATTGATGTATGATGAGTTCTCTGATCCTGACATCATCCGTGTGGGCGATGACTACTATCTGGCCGGAACGACGATGCACACCGTGCCGGGTGTAGCGATACTCCACTCCAAAGACCTTGTGAACTGGGAGAATGTGTCCTATTGCTTTGACCGCTTTGACTTCAAGGACGACCGCTTCTCATTGAAGAACCACAAGGAGATATACGGCCAGGGCATCTGGGCACCATGCATCCGTTATGCCAACGGACAGTTCTATATCTTCAGCAATATCAACGGTAAGGGACTGCAGTGCTGGACCTCCAAGGACATCCGGGGCCCTTGGAAGCACCACAACCTGAATGGAAAGATTTACGACCTCAGCGTCCTCTTCGACGATGACGGAAAGATATACGCCATTCATGGCTATGGAGAAGTGCATTGCACGGAGCTGAAAGCCGACATGAGCGGCCCTGTGGAGGGCACCACCCGTGTGATAATCCCTAACGGTTCAGCCGTGGGAGAGGGTCATCACATGTATAAAATCAACGGCAAATACTACCTCGTCTCCACCGATTATCGCCCCAATGGTCGCACCATCTGCTCCCGCGCCGACAATATCTTCGGCCCATACGAGCAGTGCACCATGACTGCCGACGAGACATTCGGGTATTTTCCTGTGGGGCTTACGAAGTGGAAAGGCCGCATTGTGCCCGATGGAACGGCTATGTCTATAGCCAAGACCGACTCTAACGCCGTTGCTGCGGGCAACATACACCAAGGCGGCATCGTGCAGACGCAGAAGGGTGACTGGTACGCCCTGCTTATGATGGACTTCCATTCCATCGGTCGCACGGTGACATTAGCGCCCGTTACATGGACTGATGGATGGCCTATCGTGGGACTGCCGGGCAACCTGGGCCGTGCTCCGCGCACTTGGCTCAAGCCTGATATTGACCTCCCGGCGTCAGACAAAGCCGCACAGCCACATGCTCCATACTATCGCAGCGAGGACTTCAACGGTAACGGTGGTCGCAGCAGCGGGCCGTTCGGGCGCGTATGGCAGTGGAACCACAACCCCGATGACAGCAAATGGGCGGTGAAGAACGGTCGCCTGCGCCTCAATACCTTGCCCGCTGAGCAGCTGATGTGGGCACGCAACAGCCTGACACAGCGCGCAATAGGCCCTAAGAGCATCTGCACCGTGGAGCTATATACGGCGAAGATGAAGGACGGTGACGTGGCAGGACTGGGTAATATCAACGTCCCCTGCTCGTGGATAGGTGTGGTGAAGGATGGCAACAAGCTGGTATTGCGTGCCTTTGAGCAACTGAAAAACGATACTATAGACCTGCAGCTGTCAGGCAATGACGCCGATGCCGAGCGTTTCAAGGCTGGTGGCAGGCTGTGGCTGCGCATTGACGGAGACTATGATGACAATGTAATGCGCTATTACTACAGCTTCGACGGAAAGACATTCAAGCCCCTCGGCGGCAAGATGCAGCTGTCATATCAGCTCTGCACCTTCCAGGGAGTGCGCGTATCGCTCTTCGCATTCAACCATAAGGGACGCAACGGAGGGTATGCCGAATTTGATAACTTCGTATGCGATGAGCCTAATGCCAGCCGTTCGGGCAATATCCCTTACGATAAGACATTCCGCATCATAAACCTTGCGACAGGGAAACCCATGCTGGCAATGGCTCACGGACTTATTCACGACACCGAGTCCATGCGCGAAGCACCGTCGGAAGGAGCCTCTTCTGACGGCAAGAATTCTGCCAAGAAGCTCAGAGACGAGACACGTTTCCGCCTCATTGACAAGGGAAACGGCCAGGTTCAGCTGCAGACGGTTGATGGGCGCTACGTCTTTGTCACTGGTATCGGAATGGCAGGCGACGTGAAACTCACCACAGACGCAAGCAAGGCAGAGACATTCATGTGGCAGGATTACCTCAACGGGGAGTTCATGCTGATGTCTATGCGCACTCACCGCTACCTTGGCAAGTCACCTACGACGGGCAGTCCTTACTCCATGGACTTTGCAGGCAGCGACCCGGCAAGGAAGAACGGGGCTGTGTTCCGTTATGAGATAGAAAAGAAGAAATGACGAACGATGATATATTCCTCCTGCAGGAGGCCATGCTTTTAGCCCAGCAGGGCGAGGGGCGTGTAAATCCGAACCCTCTTGTAGGGGCACTGATAGTTAAGGATGACGATGTGGTAGCCTCCGGTTATCACGCCCGCTACGGCGATCTGCACGCAGAGCGTATGGCATTCAAGGATGCCGACGAGAAGGGAATCGATTGCTCGGGCACCACGATGTACGTGACATTGGAGCCCTGTTGCCATGAGGGCCATCAGCCACCGTGCACCGATGCCATAATAGAAAGAGGTATAAAGCGCGTGGTAGTGGGGCTGCTTGACCCAAATTCGCTTGTGGCTGGCAACGGTATAGCCCTGCTGCGCAAGGCTGGCATAGAGGTCGAGACGCTGGAAGATGTGGCTGACACTGCTGCCTCCACCGCCCAATCCTCCACTAAAGCCGCCAATGAAGGAGGCTCGCTGGGCGTTGCCGCAGCCCGGTTGCTGAAGGAGCTGAGGATGCAGAACAGGGTGTTCCTGAAGTATATCACTACTGGTCTGCCGTGGGTCACGGCGAAATGGGCGATGACCCTTGACGGAAAAATTGCCACGCATACCGGCGACAGCAAGTGGATAACGGGGGAAAAGGCCCGCCAGCACGTCCACATGGCGCGTCGCAACAACATGGCTATCTTATGCGGCATAGGCACGGTGTTGGCAGATGACCCGCTGCTGACAGTTCGCCTGACGGAGGAATCACTTGAGACACTGGGCCTAAAGGAGCACGAGGTGCGCCAGCCCATACGCATCATAGCCGACCGCAGGGCGCGTATTCCGATGGAAAGCCAGCTCGTGCGCACTGCCAATGAGTATCCGTTGGTGGTAGCATACGCTAACGGGGCTGACGAGGAGAAGCTGCAGCAGCTCCGCGAGGCAGGCGTAACGCTGTGGAATTGCAACAGCATCTCAGAACTGATGCTGCGTGCCGGCGCCGAGAAGATAGACAGCATAATGCTGGAAAGCGGCGGAACGCTGAGCGAGGCGCTGCTCCGCGAGGGGCTGATAGACGAGGTGATGGCCTTCATAGCACCTAAGATTATAGGCGGAAAGATGGCCAAGACCCCCGTTGAGGGCGACGGCGTGGAGATGATGAGCGAGGCTGTAGTGCTGCGCGATAAGGTAATCCTGCCCATCGGGGAGGATGTGCTCATCTCCGGCATAGTGGAAAAAACGAAACAGGAAGAGTAAGACAGCAAGACAAAGCTATCCAAAGTTCCCGTTAAGTCATAGGAGGGCGGGTGTCTCACCCGCCACCGGCAATGCCGATTATTGCGACGTGAGACACGTCGCCTCCCATTTGGCGGGAAGAAACGGAATGAAATCCAACAAGAAAGAGGTATGTTTACCGGAATAGTAGAGGAGACAGGACACATCAGAAGCATTGTTCGTGGCAGCAAGAGCATAAGGCTTGAGATTGCGGCATCGACTGTGCTTGAGGGTACGCAGGTGGGTGACAGCATCTGTACCAATGGCGTGTGCCTCACGGTGACGGCCCTGTTGGGAGGCGCTTTCGCTGCCGACGTGATGCCTGAGACGGTGCGCCGCACCTCATTGGCAGCCCTGAAAGCGGGCAGCGAGGTGAACCTGGAGCGTGCCCTGACGGTGCAGACGCGCCTCGGGGGGCATATCGTGTCGGGCCATATAGACGGCACAGGCCGCATAGTGCGCCGCATTCAGGACGACAATGCCGTGTGGCTGTGGGTGGAATGTGCTCCTGAACTGATGCGATACATCGTTGAGAAGGGCAGCGTCACGGTGCAGGGAGTCAGCCTTACCGTTGCCGCACTGCGTGAAGACGGGTGCGCCTTCGCCGTTTCCCTCATCCCTCACACCCAGGGAGCAACGACATTGCACCAGGCCGCAGTGGGCGACACGGTGAATATAGAGAATGACATCATAGCAAAATATGTGGAAAGGCTGCTTTCTTCATCATCTGCCGGCGCTGGTTCGTCGGCGAATGATGGGGAGAAAGTAGCCTTTTATCGTAACTTTATGAAATAGATGGAACAACAGGAATTTAATTACAATACCATAGAAGAAGCCCTTGAGGCCCTCAAGGCAGGCAAGTGCATACTCGTAATCGACGACCCTGACCGTGAGAACGAGGGTGACTTGATATGCGCGGCACAGTTTGCCACTACTGAGAACGTGAACCTCATGGCCTCATTGGCAAAGGGACTGATCTGTATGCCCATGAGTCGCGAGCTGTGTGAGCGGCTGAATCTGCCCCAGATGGTGATGCACAACAGTGACAATAACCAGACGGCCTTCACCGTTTCAGTGGACCATATCTCTACCACAACGGGTATAAGCGCCGTGGAACGCGGCATTACGGCACGCGCAATAGCCGACCCTAATTCCAAGCCGATAGACTTCCGACGCCCCGGACACATGTTCCCGTTGCAGGCCAGGGACGGTGGTGTACTGGTAAGGACCGGCCACACGGAGGCAACGGTGGACCTTTGTCGCCTTGCCGGACTGACGGAGGCGGGACTCTGTTGCGAGATAATGCGCGAGGACGGCACGATGATGCGGACGAAAGAACTGCTTCAGTTGGCTCAGGAACATCAGCTGGTATGCATCACGGTGAAGAGTCTTGTGGAGTATCGCCGCCACACGGAGAAGCTGGTAGAGTGTGTAACCGACGCAGAACTGCCTACCAAGTACGGCAACTTCCGCACGTACGGGTATATAAATAAGGTGACGGGCGAGCACCATGTGGCGCTCGTGAAGGGTGACATCACTACGCCGGAGCCTGTCTTGTGTCGTGTGCACTCCGAATGTCTCACGGGCGATGCCTTCGGTTCCTTGCGTTGCGACTGCGGCGAACAGCTTGCCGAGGCGCTGCGACGCATAGAGAAACGGGGCAGGGGAGTGCTGCTATACCTGCGCCAGGAGGGGCGCGGCATAGGACTAATCAATAAGCTGCGTGCATACAAACTGCAGGATGAGGGCATGGATACCGTTGAGGCCAACATCGCATTGGGCTTTGCTGCCGACCTGAGAGAGTATGGGACAGGCGCCAGCATACTTGCCGACCTGGGTGTGAAGGAGCTGATTCTGATGACTAACAACCCACTGAAGATAAGCGGTCTCGATGGGTTTGGGCTGAAAGTGGTGGACCGTGAGCCCATAGAGATGACCTGCAATGAGAAGGATGAGTTCTATATGTACACCAAATACGCCAAGATGGGACACCTCTTGCACGTCAGGCGCAATCCCAAGAAGAAGGAATAGGGCTCTTCTCTCGCATTGAAATGAATAATAAAAACCCAAAAATAACATAACAAACGCAATGAAGAAATTAGAAGGAAAACTGCTTGCGGAGGACATGAAGATAGGTATCGTGGCCTCGCGTTTTAATGATTTCATAGTAGATCACCTCGTTTCAGGCGCAGAAGATTGCTTCGTTCGTCACGGAGGCGATAGCGACAACCTCACGCTTGCGCTGGTTCCAGGCGCGTTCGAGATACCTCTGACGGCCCTGAAGATGGCCAATAGCGGCAAGTATGACGCTGTGGTGTGCCTCGGCGCAGTGATACGCGGCGCGACGCCTCACTTTGACATGGTGGCAAACGAGAGCGCCAAGGGCATTGCCGCGGCTGCTATGACGAGCGGTGTGCCTGTGCTCAACGGCATCCTGACCACCGACAGCATTGAGCAGGCAGTGGAACGTGCCGGCACGAAGGCTGGCAATAAGGGTGCAGATGCCATGATCTCGGCAATAGAGATGGTTAACCTGTATAAGTTGACGAAGTAAAAGGAATGAACAAATCAATGATTGGATTTGATAACGACAAGTACATACGCATTCAGTCGGAGCATATCAAGGAGCGCATAGCCAAGTTCAAGGGCAAGCTGTACCTCGAACTGGGGGGCAAACTCTTTGACGACCATCATGCCAGCCGCGTGCTGCCGGGGTTTCAGCCTGACTCAAAGCTGCGTATGTTCAGCCAGATTAGTGACCAGATAGAGATTGTCATCGTTATCTCGGCAGAGGATATAGAGCGCAACAAGGTGCGTGCTGACCTCGGCATCACCTACGATGAGGACGTCCTGCGCCTGCGCAATGAGTTCATCGGACGCGGGTTTATGGTCGGTTCGGTGGTCATCACCCATTACAACGGCCAGCACGCGGCAGACGATTACCGCAAGCGTCTGGAGCGCATGGGCATCAAGTCATACGTCCATTACCTCATCGACGGCTATCCGCACAATGTGGAGCTCATTGCCAGCGACGACGGATTTGGCAAGAATGACTATGTGAAGACGGAGCGCCCGATGGTGATTATCACCGCCCCGGGTCCCGGTTCGGGCAAGATGGCCGTGTGCCTCTCGCAGCTATACAACGAGCATAAGCGCGGAGTGGAGGCCGGATATGCCAAGTTTGAGACCTTCCCCGTGTGGTCATTGCCGCTCAAGCACCCCGTGAACATAGCCTATGAGGCTGCAACGGCAGACCTGAACGACGTGAACATGATTGATCCGTTCCACCTGGAGGCCTACGGCAAGACGGCAATAAACTATAATCGCGACATTGAGATATTCCCTGTGCTCAATGCTCTCTTTGAGGGTATCTACGGCACGAGCCCATATAAGTCGCCCACCGATATGGGTGTCAACATGGTTGGCTTCTGCATCAGCGACGATGAGGTGTGCCGCGAGGCTTCAAAACAGGAGATAATACGCCGTTATTACGAGGCTACCAACAAGTTTGCCAATGGTGCGAACAACGAGCCGGAGATACAGAAGATACGCCTGTTGTTCAATCAGGCAAAGATTTCAATAGATTACCGCCGCGTTGTAAAGGCCTGTCTGGACCGCAAGGCTGCCAGCGGACATACCAGCGCAGCCATCGAACTGGCTGACGGAACTATCATTACGGGTGAGTCTTCACCGCTGCTTGGAGCCAGTGCGGCCCTGCTTCTCAACACGATGAAGCATCTCGCAGGCATCGGCCACGATGTGAAGCTCATACCGCAGTCGATGATAGAACCCATACAGAAGACTAAGGTAGAGTATCTTGGAGGCAATAACCCGCGCCTGCATTCTGACGAGGTGCTCGTGGCGCTCAGCGTTCTCAGCGAGAGCGACGAGCAATGTGCCCGCGCACTCGCAACCCTGCCACAGTTGCAGGGCTGTCAGGTTCACGCCTCTGTGATGCTGTCTGAAGTTGACAGGAAGATATTCAAGAAACTCGGCACTAACCTCACTTGCGAGCCAGTGAGGAAGAAGTAACCCCCTCTGTGCCCGCTGGCTCTTTGCCGCGTGACCCTTTATCGCTATTGTGCCCTGCGCTTATCCGCAGGTTCACCTACCTCCACCTTGGGAAGGACTGTGGAGAGACCCCTCAATCACCCTGCTGCCATCCGGCTGCGGGGTGATTTTTATTATATGTGTCTCTGCGGGCAGAATGTCTTCTGCCAGTTCGGGCCACTCCATCAGGCACAGGCAGCCGCTGTAGAAGTATTCCTCCGCGCCCATGTCATAGAGTTCCTCAAGCTTCTTTATGCGGTAGAAGTCAAAGTGGTATATCGGTGCGCCTTTCAGCGGAGAGGCATCCCCGGAGGTGTATTCGTTGACGATGGCAAAGGTAGGCGATGTGATGACATCCTCCACCCCCAGCTCTTCGCAGATAGCCTTGATGAAGGTTGTCTTCCCCGCTCCCATCGGAGCATAGAAGGCATAGCACTTCACAGCACTGCCATCGTTCGCTGCAGTTCTCTGCTGTGTCTCCTCTCCGCCTATGCCTGCGGCCTTTATGAACTCCCGCGCCGCCTCGCGTATATTATCAAGTGTCGTTATAATCCTCATCCTAAATAGTATATTCTTGCTCCGCTCTGCTACGCAAGCGTCCCACAGGGCCGAGCGGTAAATGGTAAATAGTAAATGCCCTTATTTAATCAGGTTCCCCAGAATGTCCCTGGTGAGCTCCCTGGTGATGGTGCGTGTGGCTGCGCTGGTGGCGTTCTTCACCACTTTTTCTTTTGCTGACGTCCGCGTGCGGCTCTTCTTGCCCGACACTTTGTTGCTCACGTAGGTGCCCACCAGCGCCGCGAGGGTCGATGTGATGGCGGTCATGATGGCCTTCATTACCTTGCCCATGATGCCCGATGACTTCTTGCCTCCGCTCTTCTCTTCCTTCTCTTCATCTCCATTGCCTTTTGTGGAGCTTGGGGTGGTGGCTGGTTGTGGGGCTGCTGCCTCTGCTTCTTCGGCTTCTGCTATAAGCACTTCAAAGGCACTCTCGCGCTCCACGGCATTGTCATATTTGCCGTAGATGCCGCTTTGCTTTATGATGTCCAACCGCTGTCCCTCGGTTATCGCGCCAATCTGCGACAGCGGGAAGAGCACCTTAGCGCGTTCCACCATCGTCGGTGCGCCCTTTTCATCAAGGAAGCTGACCAGCGCTTCGCCCGTCTCAAGGTTCATTATGGCTTCGTCGGTCTTGAAGGCAGGGTTGGCACGGAACGTGTCGGCAGCCGTCTTAACGGCTTTCTGGTCCTTTGGCGTATAGGCACGCAGGGCGTGCTGCACGCGGTTGCCAAGCTGTCCGAGGATGTTCTCAGGTATGTCCGTAGGGCTCTGGGTGATGAAGTATATTCCCACGCCCTTTGAGCGTATGAGGCGTATTACCTGCTCAATCTTGTCGAGCAGAGCCTTCGATGTGCCGTCGAAGAGCATGTGAGCCTCGTCAAAGAAGAACACCAGCTTAGGCTTATCCATGTCGCCAACCTCCGGCAGGGTGGAGTAGAGCTCACTCAGCAGCCACAGCAGGAACGTGGAGTACATCTTCGGCTGCAGCATCAGCTTGTCGGCAGCAAGCACGCTCATCACGCCTTTGCCGTTCTCATCCCTCGCCAGCAGGTCCATAATTTCAAAGGCAGGAAGCCCGAAGAACTTGTCTGCCCCTTGGTTCTCAAGCTGCAGTATGGCTCTCTGTATGGCTCCGACGGAAGCAGAGGACACGTTGCCGTATTTCGTCGTGTATTCCTTAGCGTGCTTTGACACCCAGTCAAGCATGGAGCGCAGGTCCTTCAGGTCGTCAAGCAGCAGCCCTCTCTCGTCAGCTATGCGGAATACAATGTTCATAACGCCTGCCTGCGTCTCGTTCAGCTCCAGCAGACGTGCCAGCAGCTGCGGCCCCATGCTGCTCACGGTGGTGCGCATAGGGTGGCCCTGCTCGCCGAAGACATCGTAGAACCTTACAGGGCAGGACTGGAACTCTGGGCTCTCAATCCCGAACTCCGGCAGCCTCTTCTCTATGAAACCGCTCATCTTGCCCGCCTGCGAGATGCCGCTCAGGTCGCCCTTCATGTCGGCCATAAAGCATGGCACCCCTGTCTGGCAGAACGTCTCGGCCATCACCTGTAGCGTCACCGTCTTGCCCGTACCTGTGGCACCGGCTATCAACCCGTGGCGGTTCGCCATCTTGCCTGTAATGCACAGCGTTCCAGCCGTGCTGTGGGCTATATACAGCCCTCGTTCTTTGTCGTACATATATAATAAGGTATAAACTGAATTATGAGTTATGTTGTCTGCGATGCTATCGCAGACCCATAGGCGTATTATTGATTATGCATTATGAATTATGCATTATGAATTTTGAATTACTTCCACCATCACAACGGTGACATTGTCCAATCCACCTGCTTCCTTGGCAGCATCCACAAGGGCTTGGACGTTGCAACCGTCCATCATCATGCGCTCAATGGTGTCGTTGTCTATCATATCCGACAGTCCGTCAGAGCATACGAGGAACTTGTCGCCCTCCACCATCCTTGTCGGTGTCACGTCAATGAAGGTATCTTTGGCGCCAAGGGCATTATAGATGAGGTTGGAAGGGATGCTGTCATCCTGCCTGCGCTCGCGCTCAGAGTGGTCTGTGGTCATTTGTTTCAGGAAGTCGTGGCGCAGGCGGTACGTTCTGCTGTCGCCGATATTGACGATGAAAGCCTGTTCGCCGTAGGTGAAAAGACCCGTGAACGTGCATCCCATGCCCGTCCCATCTGCCGCATCCATAATCTTGCCGTTCGTCTCGCGGCACCAGCGTTTCAGCTCCATCACAACTTCGTCTACCTGCAATCCCTCTGGCAGAGCGTCTAAAAAGGCGTCAAACAGACCCGTGGCCATTTCAGATGCCACCTCGCCGCGATCATATCCCCCCATGCCGTCAGAGACAATAGCGGTCATGCGACCGTTCTCTGGCAGCTCAAACGCCATCGCCATCTTGTCATCGCGCAACTGTTCGCCATAGACAAGCGCCATATCTTCATTGTTCAAGCGCACGCATCCAACGTCGCTCACTGCATCTATCCTGATAGTCATAACTCTATTCGGCTCTAAAATTATAGAAATTACCTATTCTCACTATGCTACCGAGAGCGAATGGCAGTGTCGGGACACATGGATTACCATTCACTTTCGTGCCGTTAGTGGACCCTAAATCGGTTATAGTCCATCCGTTTGGTGTCATGTTTATCTGTGCATGACGTCCTGAAATGTACTTGCATACGGAGAGTTGCTGCACGTAGTCACCCGTCGTGCGGCCAATCAATGCACCGTCAAAGAGCTGCAATCGTATGTTCATAGCATCGCAGTACAGCGATGTGGGCATTGCCGGAGGAGATACTGCTGTACCCTGAGGCTGCGATCCCTGCGGTCCACTGTATGGAATTTGAGCCCCTCCGTATGGATTTTGCGTTCCTGTTCCCTGTGGAATGGAGACTGCAGCGTCGGTGATTGGAGCCTGTGATGTGGCTGCGTTGTTCCCTCGTGGGACATACTGCTGCTGTGCTGGCTGTGGTGCAGACGACTGTTGCGCGGGCTGTGGCGCTGCGGCCTGACCGATGGAGGAGGCCTCTACCAACTTAGTGCCGCACTGTCCGCAGCGTTTTCCTTCGCCCTTGCCAATGGTGTGACACTTGGGACAGGCATACAGTTTAGTGCCGCAATGCTCGCAAAAATAACTGTCATTATCTATCTGTTGGTTGCAATTAGGACATATTGCCATATCTATCAAATAAACAAATTAATGAATTATCAAATTATGAATTATGCATTCTGAATTATGGATTGAACACCATGTCCTCCCTGCGCAGGATGTATAGCTCCTCTTTATCAAATCCTGGCAGATCCATCATGGTGCGCAGACGGCGGCCTTGGTTCAGCTTTACGCGGTCAAAGTAATTGCGCGCTTCGCGGGCATTGGCAAAGTTTGCACCCTTATTGGCAGGGTATGCCAGCACCTGGAAATAGTGTTTCATCTCATCATCAGCCCCTTCGTCCATGCGAAGGCCGTTCTGTTTCACGATGTTTCGGAAGATTTGTGCCAGTTCCTCGCCGGTGTAATCCTCAAAGAATATCTTCCTCGTGTATCTGGACTCCAGTCCGCTGTTCGTGTCTATCCATTGCTGCATCTCGTTAGGATAACCCGCAGCGATGCTCACCATCTTGCCTTTATAGTCTATAAGCTTTGTGAGCAGCACGGGCATGGCATCCTTTCCGAAGCCGCCGGCACCGTCGTTAAGACTATATGCCTCGTCTATAAAGAAGATTCCGCCAAGGGCTCTGTTGATCATCTGCTCTGTCTTTGGCGCTGTCTGTCCCACGTATGGGGCGATGAGGTCCTTGCTTGTCACCTCTACAACTTTGTTGGAAGGCAACAAACCTAATGAATAGAAGATGTTGCCCATGATGCGTGCTACGGTAGTCTTGCCCGTTCCGGGGTTGCCGAGGAAGAGGTAGTGGTCCAGATTTATTGTCGGACGGATGCCCTGCTGGCGTGCCCGTTCCTGTTCTATGACAAGTGTGTCGGCCAGTTCGCGCACGGCTTCCTTTACCGATGCCAGTCCCACAAGCTGGTCAAGTTCCTTCAGGCACTCCCGTATATCTACCTTCTTAGGAGGTTTGTATGGGATATCCGCTGGCTCAAAGGTGAAAAGCTGGTCGTCTGTCAGCTCTTCCGTACACATGGAGAGGCGTTCCGACTGTCGATCCTTGGTGGCATTAAAGAGATTTACCATCTCTCCGGCGTTGCCAAAGTTCTTGTCTTTCATCGTAACCATCTCTTCCACCTTCTTATATAGCAGGTTCTCAGCATCCTTTGAGAGCGTAAATCCCTCCTTGCCGGCATGGAGCTTGAATATCTCCACGAGGTCTTGCACAGAGTAATCGTCTATGTGTATGCGGTAGGTGAAGCGGCGTTTCAGCCCTGGATTGGCGTTCGCAATAAACTCTTCTATCTCTGCTTTGTATCCTGCGATGACGCAAACGAACTTCCCTGCATCGTTCTCCATGCGGGTCATCAGTGCCTCCACGGCCTCGGTTCCAGACTTATCCTTCTCCCCCGGAGTGCCCATTGGGATGAGATTGTAGGCCTCGTCAATGAAGAGCACGCCTCCCATTGCCTCGTCTACGGCCTTGTCCATGTTCTTAGCAGCCGAGTTAGCATAGCTGTCAAGCAGTGTGCGTCTCTCTCTTTCCACTACATGCCCCTTCGTCAGCACGCCGATAGCCTTCAGAATACCGCCGAGTTTCTTTGCTACCACAGTCTTCCCTGTACCGGGATTACCCGTTATTACAAAGTGAATCTTGGGTTGTGTAGCCTTGCCTCCACGCTGGCTGCGCAGCTTATCCTGCCTTACACGGTTCGCAATGAGACGCAGTTGGTTCTTCACTCCCTGCATTCCCACCATGTCATCGAGCGAGCTGAGGATAGTGTTAATGTCTGCTGCCTTTCCGCTTTCGCCCTCTATGTCGCTCATCGTGATGACCTTCTGCTGTGCAGGGTCAAGGGTGTTAGTCTCCCGAGCCTTTGCTATGCGGTCCTTCAGCCGCTGCACGGCAGCCTGGTATGCGTTGCGCACCTCGCGGGCATTGCCGAAGGTACGTGTGCGGGCAAGATACATCTTGTCAAAGAATGTGCCTACCAACCTCTCTGCTTCTTCTGACAACGTGTAGTGTTCCTCTGAGTGGCTCACCATCTTGCGGAATATCTCTGCCAGCTCAGGTCCCGTATAGTCGCGGAAATTCACTGTGCGGTTGAAGCGTGAGGCAATGCCGGAGTTGGCCTGTTGGAACTCTCCCATTTCCTTAGAGTAGCCCGCCAGTATCACCACCAGCTGTCCTCTGCGGTTCTCCGCCAACTGTATTATGGTGTCAATAGCCTCCTGGCCCACGGAATCGTTCTCGTTTGTCTTCAGCGAATAGGCCTCGTCAATGAACAATACACCTCCCATTGCCTTGTCAAAGCATTGAGTCACCAACTTAGGAGTCTCTCCGACATACTGTGATATGAGGTCTGCCCGAGACACTTCCACCAATTGTCCGGTGGGCAATGCACCTAATGCCTTCAGTGCATCGGCAAAGAGACGCGCCATAGTAGTTTTGCCTGTGCCTGGATTTCCGAGGAACATGAAGTGGTCGCTCAGCGTCACCTTGGCATCTGAACCTTTCGCAAGGCGGGCTTCTTCCAATGAGTTTGCGATGGATCGCAGGCAGTTCTTTATCTCATCCACGCCTACGAACTTGTCAAATTCCTTCATCACATCGTCAAAAGTCTTAGGGATAAACTCCTTGCCGTCAACCATATCTGGCCCGACGGTGGTGTTTGCAAGGTCGTTCTCCACACACTTCATCTGGATGTTATAGGCTCTCTTGCTGGCATTATGCCCATTGACACCCTTGGCATCCTTTGGGTTTCGCTGGTCGTTCAGGTATATGCGGCGCAGCTTTTGCAATGCATCGTCAGAGAGTGACAGCCTGTAATCCTCGCTCAGGATGCGCCGCGTTATCTCTGTCAGACCGTCGGGAGTTATCTCATCGGTGTGTAAGAAGAAGTTAATGGTAGCTGCGGCATTGGGATTGTGATGAAAGAAATTCTCCAATCTCTTGGTTCCGGTAATGATGACTATGGGCTTGTCGGCATCCTGTCTCCAGTGCAACAGCGGGTTCAGGATATGGTCAAGCTGTGTCACCTCAGTTGCCACACCCTCCGGAACCAGCTTCTCGCCTTCCTCAATGAGCAACACTCCATTGCCTACGCTTTTGATATTCTTGTCAATATCTTTCACGAAGGCATCATATTCTAACGGATATACCATGTAGGGCTTCTTTGATGGCACGAGTCCGGCATTGAAAAGTTCCTCGGTTATGGCCTCCGCAACGGTTGTCTTGCCCGTTCCGGCATCGCCGGTGATAACAAAACTCAGTTCCATGCGGCCTTTCGTGCCACGGCTTTTGAAGTTCTCGTGCCACTTGCGGGCCTTGCCAACGATGTCTGAAAGACGGTTTCTGATCTCGTCTTTACCCACAAGATTGTCAAGCCCCGTATGCTGACATGCCGCCATAGCAGGGGGATTGCCCCCTGCCGGTTGCTGCGCTTGGGTCATCAGCGTGCCACACCATTTGCAGTAGGTGGCGGTATCGTTGTTCTGCCTATGGCAGGAATTACACTCTTTCACAAGCTATTCTTTTTTAATAGTTCTATTCACTAACTGTTTTATAAGTCTAAGAGCCTGCGATACCATCGCAGACAATTCCCTGTTACCATTACTTTTGCGTAAAGACAAACGATCTCTGCGAGCCCTTTATCTCATTATAATAGGTGCCGGAGTACTCATATATGCCTGAGTCAAATTGCCCCATGTTGCCGACATAGTAGATTTTGCTGCTTGTGGTACCATCGGCGTTGAGCACATACAGGCGCAGTAGTTCCTTGTTAGCGGCGTCAAAGCTTCCGCTTACTTGGTGCGTCATTTGGTTTCTGTAGTTGATTACCACCGTTCCATTAACGCTATTGCTGCCGTATGTCTGCGTCAAGGTCATCGTAGCCTCACGTCCGTCGAACTGTCCAACATATTCTCCGGCCACATTTGGGTATTCGTTGCTCGTCGTCACGGCGCTGCTGGGGCCTGTGCCGAAGAAGTTTCCGCCCGTTGCCCAGTATGTGATACCCGTCACAGCTGCTGAGATTACAATCATTATAACCACAGACCAGCGCCTTGCGCTTATGGTATCGCGTATGTTCTGGGCACTCTGCTCATATACGCAAGCTGGATAGTCGGCGGGAAGGTTAGGCAATAGCTGGTCTCGCTTGTCAAAAGCGTCTGCCATTATCGCCTTCTGTTCTGCCTCGTCGAGGTCGCTATCTGTTTCGTAAGGGTCACTAAGGTTTGTTGATGAACTGTCGAGCACAACGCCTGAGAATACAATCATTATGCCCACGAGTATGGCTACGAGTATCCAAGGGATGAGAGGTGTCATCAATCCTATTAGCCAGGCGGTGAGATAGTACAATCCTATGCCTCCGACGATACCTGCAATGGGGTTTGCGGCACACAGAGCCAGACCGCCACCGATACCTACTATCCACCCCATGATTTCGCCGATGCTCTCCATCATGCCACGGAAGGACTCTGATTCTACGGTGAATATCAGGTTATACACGATAAATCCGCAGATGGCGATGAGTGGCAGGTATCCCAAAAGGATTACAATCCACTTCATTGCGCCTATCTTTCCTTTCGCACTATGGTATCCTCTGCGGGCACTGTCAATGGCTTCCTGTGTGGCAAGTCCTTGCCGAGCCGGCAGACAGTTTGGCAGATTGCTCATCAGACTCTTTAGATAGTTGACGGCAAGCTGTCTGTATCTGCCTCCGCTCAGGTTGGCAGCGGGGTTCTCCTGGAACTGCAGAGCCAGCCAATCCTGCAACAATTCTGCCTTGTATCCGCTCTGACAGGCACTGTTAATGGCCTGTTTGTTCCGCTCATACTCCTGAATTGTGCTGACAGTCTTGCCTCCGGCCTCAAGTGGGAAGGTGTTATTGAGCAGTCCTGCCACTGCCTTCATGCGGGCCATGAGTTCGGTATATGGGACAGACTTGTGTATATTGTCTTCCGAATAGATGTCCATGCAGTATTCTATCCACTTTATTTGCTTGTCATACTTGCCTCGGGTGTACAGGTAGTAGTAGAGTATGCTATAGTGGAAGATGCCTGAATCGAGCATGCTTGTTAAGATGCCCGTATCCTTCTCGCCGTTGTTTATCTCTTGAGCCATGCAGCGGGCTATCTGTTCTATGGAGCCGAGCTGCGACGAAGCAAGTGGTATGAAGTCCATGCCGCGGTCTGAGCCCAGGGTGTAGAGTCCTACCCACTTTGCACCTTCGTCTCCAATATTATCCATAGCGGTTAACATTGCAAACTCAATGTCGCTATGCAGCCCTGGGTCTTTGCCTTCCAACCAGGTGTTGAAGTCTCCGGAATATATCTCATTAACGAAGTGGTGGGCGCCGATTTTACATATCTGGTCGCACAGCTCCTCAACGCTGTTGGCAGTGCAAGGCTTGCCATCCAGCTCTATGCGGAATGGTAATGACGGGTCTATGTAGTATGTCAGCTCCCGCACGCCCCTGATTCCATTCGCCTTAATGATTTTGGGATATTTGGTTGCCAGCTCTTTGTCGTCTGTAGTACGCAGGTATACCCACAGCAGGTGGTCCGGATCGCCTAGCTCACGGGCGTATGCTGCCTCGTGGCGAGTCAGTTCGTCTGCAATGTCAAGGGTCTCGCGGATTGCCCTGCCGTCCTTTCCGATGTATGGCATATTTGGGTCCAGCATGCGGCAGCAGGCATAGAGGCCTGCATCCTGGTTGCCGGGATACTGGTCTTCAGTTATTTCGTTGACCTGCACGGCAAGGTCAGGGCGCTCTATCCCGCGGAACCATTCTGCTACCTCGTCCTTATAGAGGAATCTTTTAGCCCATTTCTGATTGTTCCACATGATGCTTGACAGCTCAGCGGGGCTCTTGGCAACCTCTTCCGTATCGGATGTCTTGAACATGATACGGAATTCTTTCTTGGGCTCTTCCTCCTTGAAAACATCCTCTCCGTTTGCCCATCTCTCTATGATGTCAAATGTCGGGCGGTTCTCATCAAGGAAATGTGTCAGCGCCTTTATAAGTTTCAGCATGTCCTCGCCGATGTCTTTCTTCTGCGGATAGGGCAGGGTTTCGCGCTGTTTGTCCTTCGCCAGTTTCTCCTCATCGGCTGTCAGCACGCCCTCTCCCATCCACAGAGCCAGGAGTGTCATGCCCATAGCATAGAAGTCGGCAGCTGGTGTGGCATAGTTCTTCCTGTCGGGAATGACGAAATAGGTCTCGGGTGCAGCGTAGATTGGAGTGCGTCCCTTGTCTACTTCTGCCTTGCCGTCGGGGCCTATCATCTTGCCTATGCCGAAGTCTGTAAGCACGAAGTTATTGATGTCGTTGCCCGAAAAGAGGAAGTTGGCGGGCTTGATGTCACGGTGCAGCACCTTGCGCTCGTGACAGTAGGCTATCTCCGTAGCCATGCGGATGGCTATCTCGCGCAGGCGCTGGGCTCCGTTCTTGTCAAAGCGTAGCGGCCTGACGCTGGCCAGTGACCCACCTTCTATGTATGGCATCAACTCATAGTCGTGTCTGTTGCCCTCTGGCGAGGTCCAGACGCCAAAGTCATAGAGGTCTATCACAAGTCCGTTGCCGCGTGGCATATTCTTGATGGCCTGTAGCACTTCATGGTCTGGATGGCGACCGATGTTGTATAGCTTCAGCGCGAACCCATTGTCGCCGGTGTTTTGTTCTCCCGGATTGCCTGTCGTGACGTGATACATGCGTGCCTCGCCGGACTGATCGGAGATTAGTTTTACTACGGTATAGGTCACGCCGTTAATGTCAAAAGAAGAGTATTCAGGTCTTGCACCGCCCTGACGGTTGTCCTGATCGTTCCAAATGGCAGTCCCCTGTTGCGGAATTGCAGTTCCCGAGGGCGCTACGGCAGTACCCTGTTGTGGGATGGCAGTACCTTGTTGTGGGATGGCAGTACCCTGCTGTGGGACAGCAGTTCCACTTCCTGGAACGGGAGGAATCGGTTGTGATGCGTTCTTGTTGCCCATAGTTATTCTCTTTTTTATGTGTTTTACCAGTAGGTCGTTACAGTTTGCTTTATCCTTGTTACGGTCTCCACCTCGCGGTATATCCATGTACCGCCCAGCTCGGGACTGCAACAGTCGCTGGGTTGCCGATGATGACAGCCGCAGAAATTGCACACCCATTCGGAGCGTTCACGCTTCTTTGT
>DEKQ01000006.1:0-173 GCA_002353975.1 Prevotellaceae bacterium UBA2718 | reverse complement strand
AGGCAGGCGCACAGAAAATTGCGCTGTTCCTCAGGCGGATCATTAGGGTCGGGGAGCATAGCGTCAATGGCGGCGCGCATCTCTTTCTGCTTGGCATCATACTCTGCCAGGAGCTGTTTCATGCGTTCCTTACGCCGTTCGGCAATGCTCATCTTCGGCTTTGCAGGCTGCTG
>DEKQ01000065.1:1209-14254 GCA_002353975.1 Prevotellaceae bacterium UBA2718 | reverse complement strand
GTTTTTTATTAATTTTGCCGACAAAATTACTATAATTATTTCAATTACCAGTTATAAAAAAAGTAAAATATGAATAAAAAAGACTTACGCCCCGTGTCTGTCTTTCAATTCTTTGATGAAATAAACCACATTCCACGTCCATCAAAGCATGAAGAACGCATGATAGAATATCTGCGACAGTTCGGAGAATCGCGTGGGCTTGAGACCGTGATAGACAAGGCTGGCAACGTCCTCATACGCAAAGGCGCCACGGTGGGACACGAGGATTCTCCCACCATCGTATTGCAGAGCCACATGGATATGGTGTGCGATAAGGTGGCAGGATGCGAGAAGGACTTCCTCCATGACCCCATAGAGACCTATATCGACGGCGAATGGATGAGGGCAAAGGGCACTACGCTTGGAGCTGATGACGGAATAGGATGTGCCATCGAACTGGCTATCCTGGACAGCAAAGAGCTCCCTCACGGTCCTGTTGAATGTCTCTTCACACGCGATGAGGAGACGGGACTCACCGGAGCCAACAACCTTGAGGCCGGAATGCTAAGGGGCAGTATGCTCCTTAACCTTGATTCTGAGGACGAAGGACTGTTCTATGTCTCATGCGCAGGTGGCAAGACCACTACTGGCACGTTCCGGTTTCAGCGTGTCAAACCCGAAGGAAGCCTGTGCTTCCTACGTATCTCCGTAAAGGGGCTGACGGGAGGACACTCAGGTGACGACATACACCGCAAGCGTGCCAATGCCATAAAGCTCCTGTCAAGGTTCCTCTATAACGAGATGCAGAAGATGCCAATCCGCGTAGCACAGATTAATGCAGGAAAGCTGCACAACGCAATACCTCGTGAGGGTGAGGTGGTTTTCGCGGTTCCCTTCGCCGAGAAGGAGACGGCGCGAGTGGATTGGAACGTGTTCTGCTCAGAGGTGGAGGAGGAGTTCCATGTTACGGAGACCTCGATACAATGGCACATGGAGAGTGCCGACAGCGAGGATGTCATTCCTGCTGAGCTGGCATCACGCATCATCCTTGCCCTGCAGGCAATGCCCGCAGGCGTATATAGTAAGGTACAGGACACAGTGCTGGGCGATCTCACGGAGACGTCGAACAATCTGGCATCTGTCCAGACAGATAATGACAGCTGTACCATTGTCTGCTCGCAGCGCTCCAGCGTGATGAGCAATCTGGTGAACATGACCAATACCGTGCGTAGCGTATTCGAACTGGCAAAGGCTGACAGCATCACCCACAGCGATGGATACCCCGCGTGGAAGATGAACCCTGACAGCGTGCTCCGCGAACATGCCATAGAGTGCTATCGCAAGCTGTTCGGCAAAGAGCCTACCGTCATAGGAATACACGCAGGCCTGGAGTGCGGGCTGTTCGCTAAGCGCTATCCTAATCTGGATATGCTCTCCATAGGTCCTACCATGCGGGGCGTTCATTCTCCCGATGAGCGGCTGAACATCCCGAGCGTGGAGAAGGTGTGGCAGCTCGTGACGGAGATTCTAAAGAGCCTGTAGGCCTGGAGGGAGATTGAGGCAAGCGGAGCTTGCAAATAAAATATGTTAATCTATTCCAATAGAAGATGAAATACTGTAAAGATTTGACCGTAAAGTCAGTACACCACATCAACGCGAAATACGTGTTGATAGTCCTTACTGACAGCGAGCCGCTTCCAGATATGATGCCCGGTCAGTTCGTAGAGGTGCGCGTGGATGGCGACCCCGACACCTTCCTGCGGCGCCCCATATCGATAAACGATGTTGACAGAGAGAACAACGAGCTGCACCTGCTTGTAGCCATGGTGGGCAGCGGAACGCGTCATCTGGGACAACTCACCGAGGGCGCTATGCTCAATGTCATGTATCCCTTGGGCAATGGCTTCACGTTGCCAACGCAAAGCCCTCAGACAGGAAGTCTGACCCGCCACCTTCTCGTAGGGGGTGGAGTAGGAGTGGCCCCGCTGCTCTTCTTCGGACGTCGCATCAAGGAGATGGGAGGCGAACCCACATTCCTCCTGGGGGCACGCTCGGCGAGTGATTTGCTCCTCCTCTCGCGTTTTGAGGAGATGGGGCGCGTGTTCGTCACCACAGAGGATGGCTCAAAGGGAGAAAAGGGTTTCGTGACAAATCACAGCATTCTCGGCAAAGAGACCTTTGACCTCATATCCACTTGCGGACCAGCACCCATGATGAAGGCCGTAGCGGCTTATGCTGAGAAGGCTGGAGTACCCTGCGAGGTGAGCCTTGAAAACAAAATGGCGTGCGGACTCGGTGCCTGCCTCTGCTGCGTAGAGAAGACAACGGACAAGGGCAATATCTGCATCTGCACAGAAGGACCTGTAATCAATTCAAAGAGAATATGGCAAAATTAGAAACCAGCATAGGGGCGCTACGCCTCAAGAACCCCGTAATGACAGCCTCCGGCACATTCGGGTATGGAGTGGAATTTCAGGACTTCGTGCCTCTCGACCAGCTTGGGGGGATAATCGTAAAGGGAACTACACTTCATCCCCGCGAGGGCAATGACTATCCTCGCATGGCTGAGACGGCAGGAGGAATGCTCAACTGTGTGGGACTGCAGAATAAGGGCGTGGATTACTTTTGCACGCACATCTACCCCACAATAAAGGACATAGATACGAATATCCTGGTCAATGTCAGTGGTTCTTCTCCCGAAGACTATGCTGAGTGTGCTGCACGCATTGATGAACTGGAGCATATCCCTGCAATAGAGCTGAATATCTCTTGTCCTAATGTAAAGCACGGTGGAATGGCTTTTGGTACCAACGCCGCGGCTGCTGCATCTGTTGTCAGAGCAGTACGACAGGCATATCATAAGACTCTCATCGTAAAACTCTCGCCCAATGTGACGGATATCACCGAGATTGCGCGTGCTGCTGAGGCTGAAGGTGCTGATGGCCTTTCGTTAATCAATACCCTCATGGGCATGGCGATAGATATAGAGCGACGTCGCTCCCTCCTCAGCATAGGCACAGGAGGACTTTCCGGCCCCTGCGTCAAGCCTGTGGCATTGCGTATGGTACACCAGGTGAGCAAGGCAGTACAGATTCCTGTCATTGGGCTGGGAGGTATCGCTTCAGCTACGGATGCGATAGAATTTCTTATGGTTGGAGCTTCTGCCATACAGATAGGCACGGCAAACTTCCTCGACCCCGCTGTCACCATCAAGGTGCGTGACGGCATCAACCAGTGGTTAGATTCGCACAACATAGCTGACATCAAAGACATCATTGGGGTGATTTCATAATGCAAAATGCATGATGCAAAACCTCCTTTCTTCATAGTGCATAATGCAATAACCTTCTTTCGTTCGCCGCGATCCCATCGCGGTCCTATTTCGTTAATTCATTAATTTGACATACATGCGTACACTTCAACAACTTACACGTACAAACATCTGGAACCTTGCACCCTACAGCAGTGCCCGCAACGAATATAGCGGACATGCTGCCCATGTGTTCCTGGATGCCAACGAAAATCCATATAATGACCCTTATAACCGCTACCCCGACCCGTTGCAGCTGGAGCTGAAAGAGCGCTTGTCAACGGTAAAGGGCGTTCCTGCCGGCAATATATTCCTGGGTAATGGTTCTGATGAAGCCATAGACCTCGTTTACCGTTGCTTCTGCGAGACGGGTAAGGATAACGTCGTTGCCATAACACCTACCTACGGAATGTATCAGGTATGTGCGGATATCAACAATGTGGAATACCGCACCGTACCTCTCCGTGATGACTTCAGCCTCGATGCTGACGCATTGCTCGCTGCGTGCGATGCCAATACCAAGGCAATATGGCTCTGCTCGCCTAACAACCCTACGGGTAATAGTCTTAATCCCAGTGAAATAGAGAAGGTGCTTAAAGGCTTCGATGGTATCGTGGTGATAGATGAAGCATACATAGATTTTGCCAGTCAGTCATCCTTCGCATCCCTCATCACATCGCCATCTGACATCACTGCTACGCCTATCATTCTCCAGACGCTGAGCAAGGCGTGGGGTAGTGCTGCGATACGTCTCGGCATGGCATTTGCCAGCGAAGATGTCATAGCGCTCTTCAATAAGGTGAAATATCCGTACAATGTCAACGAGCTGACTCAGAAGCAGGCTTTGAAGCGACTTAACGATGTCTATACCGTACAGAACTGGGTGAAGCTGCTCATACAGGAGCGTGAGCGAATGATTGACGCATTCCTGCAGCTGCCTCTTTGTCAAAAGGTCTATCCTACGGATGCCAATTTCGTGCTTGTCAAAGTCACAGACGCACAAAAAATCTATGATTACCTTGTGGAGAAAGGCATTATCGTGCGCAATCGTACACGCATTACACTGTGTCAGAATTGTCTTCGCATCACCATCGGAACCCGCGAAGAAAACAACGAACTCCTCAGGGCGCTCCGTACACTTTAAGATAGCTTCATAACGTCAAGCCAAGAAACCAAGGTTTGTTCATGATATCAAGCCAACGTCCCCTGCGGAGAATAGCAGGGGACGTTTTTTTTTGTTTCTATGCCTGCCGGCTAAAGGTCAGGCAGCACCAATTCCCGTCTGTCCTCTGCGGGAACACCTCATGCAGGCCCAGCTCCTCTGCCTTCTGCTTCAGCAGGGTGGCATCTTCCTCGTAGAAGCCGCTCAGGATGATGATGCCATTCCGCGACAGCACATCGCAATAGTGTGGCAAGTCCCCAAGCAACACATTTCTGTTGATATTTGCCACCACGACATCAAAGATTCCCTCAATGTGAGAGAGCACATGCACATCGCCGCACAGCACCTCTATTCTGTCTTTCACGCCGTTCAGCTCCGCATTCTCCATCGTATTGCGTGTGCTCCACTCATCAATATCGTATGCCACAGCTTCCTTGGCTCCGCAGCGCAATGTGATAATGGCGAGGATGCCTGTGCCGCAACCGCAGTCAAGCACACGTTTCCCCTCCATAGGCAGCTCCAGAAGCGTGCTGGCGATGAGGCGTGTCGTCTCATGGTTGCCCGTGCCGAAAGCATTGGTGGCTGCTATGCCGATGTTTATCGGAGTGGAAAGCGTGTCGGCATCAGTATGACGCGCGTCATAGATGGTGAGGAGACGTTGCTGGGGATGAGTAAACCCTGCCACCGTGATGGGGGCAAAGCCCTCTTCCTCCCACAGTGCGTTCCAGTTGGTATCGGGTAGGGTAGAGGTTGAGAATGTCACCTTCACACCCTCTATAGGCAGCGACTGCGCAGCCCCCGTTACGGTTGACTCGTCATAGTAGTCTTCCTGTATATATCCCACGATGCCATCTGGCGTATCTTCAAAACTCTCATATCCGACCTCTCCCAGAGCATCGGCAAGCAACTCACGTGCAGGCTGGAGCAAATCAGCGCTACTGCACTCTATATTGAATGATGTAGAATAGTAAGTCATGCTGCAAAGTTAACACAATTTCTTGAAACGAAAGAACAAAAGGCGAAAAATCCTCTAAATGTTCTCATAAGCCTACGAATTTATGGGGTTAGTAATCAAAGCCCAAATACAGCAATAGAGCACGTGAAGGATAGGAAATAAGCGTGTGTGAGCCTTGATTTCTAACTTTTTTGCGGCAATTTGTTTCAGTTTTTATCTCAACAGGCTTATAATCTCAGAAATTTTATATAAATTTGTGCCATAAATCAAGATATGTAGCCATAGTCAGATTAAGAATGGCGCAATTTGACCAACAGGGGATTGAATTGGGATTCTGACGGATAGCGAAATAAATGAGGTGTGAGAAATGGTAAATGGTATTTTTTTGCTGGCAGACGGTATAGCCGAGAGCTTCAGGAATAATCTGATTGTAGAGAATCGTTACCAGATGATACTTGATGGTCTGCAGGTGACGCTTCTCATCACGCTCTGCGCAGCCGTGTTGGGCACGCTGCTCGGCGGACTGGTATGCTGGATGCGCATGAGCAGGCGGGAATGGCTGCGGCAGGTTGCCAAGGTGTATATTGACTTGATGCGCGGCACACCGGTGCTGGTGCTGCTCATGCTGATGTACTATGTTGTGATGGCCCCGATAGATGCCACTGGTATCGTTGTCGCCATAATCACCTTTGCCATGAATACAGCGGCCTATATCAGCGAGATGCTGCGCACCAACATCCAGAGCATAGACCGCGGACAGACAGAGGCCGGCCTGGCACTGGGCTTCACCAAGCGTCAGACGTTCTTTAAGATAGTGCTGCCACAGGTAATCAGGAATGTCATGCCCGTCTATCAGGGTGAGCTGATCAGCCTGCTGAAGGGCACGAGCATTGTGGGATATATCGCCGTTGCCGACATGACACGTGCCTCGGACCTCATACGTTCACGCACGTTTGATGCTTTCTTCCCCCTTATCGTTACAGCTATAATCTATTTTCTCGCGGCGTGGCTCATAGGACTGCTGCTGCAGTCTCTGGTGAAGCGCCGACGTGTGAAAGCTGCCGTGGCGGCACTGCTGCTTCTGTTTATGGGACTGGCCGCCTATCACCCCTGGCAGGGCTCCGGTCAATCCGCGTCCCAAGACGAAACCCTCTTCACTCGCCTGGCTGGCAAGCGCGTGGCTGTGCTCCTGGGAAGTCACCAGGACCTGTTCGTCTCCCAGAAAGCCCCGGATGCCATACTGATGCGCTACAACAACATGAGCGACCTCATCAACGCCGTGCTGAAGGACAAGGCTGATGTGGTGTGCACCGACGACCTGCTGAAACTCGTAGACCGCAAGCACGCTGCGCTGCTGGACTATGTGGATGCAGGAGAGCCGCCGATGCCGATGGGAGCCGTATTCAGTAAGGGTAACACCGAGCTGCAGGGTGATTTCAACCGTTTCCTGAAGGAGATACGCGATGATGGCACGTATGATAGGATGCTTGACCGCTGGTTCGGCAGCGATAACCCTGAAGCGCTGTCTATGCCGCAGCCGCGTGGCAGGGGCAGGCTCTTGCGTGTAGGAACCTACTCCGGCTACCCTCCATTCAGCTTTATCAGTCACGGACGTCCGGCAGGATTGTCAATGGAAATGGTGATGGAGTGGGCCAACCGACGGGACTGGCGCATAGATATACAGTCTATGGAGGGACCGTCACTCTTCCCTGCGGTTCAGACGGGCAAGGTTGATGTGGTCATAGCAGGCTTCAACGTAACGGAGGAACGCCGGAAGCAGGTACTCTTCTCTGACGAGACATGTGCCTCGCATGTAGGCTTTTTCACTAAAAAAGGTAGCACACTCTTTGAAGGCATAGCTCACGACGCGTCTCAACGCACCGACACTGTGCCTCCCGTCTTCAAGGCTCTGAAGGGTAAACGCGTGGCAGTAGTCATCGGCAGCATTCAGGACATGGCAGCCACACGCTACGCACCTGATGCCGACATCATACGTTTGGGCTCCATCGCCGACGTCCTTACGGCTCTGGAGAGTAGAAAGGTGGATGTAGCGGTTCAGGAAAACCTGACAGTTATTTTCAATAAGCAAGTGGCCCGGAAGGTTGACACGTTGGATTCAGGGCTGCCAGGCAGGCCTGTCGGCGCCTGCTTCAGACTGGATAATACCGAGTTGCAGAAGGACTTTAACAGGTTTCTTGAGGACATACAGCGCGACGGAACGTATCAGAAGATACACGACCGCTGGAGCAAAGCTGACAATCCTTCGGCATTGCCTGCACCCCGTCAGCGCGGCACTGGGCGCACACTGCGTATAGCCACGTATCCCGGTATGCCGCCGTTCAATTTCATAAATGCGGGGAAACCTTCGGGATTAGAGGTTGACATCCTGACCGAATGGGCCAACCGGCGCAACTGGCGGCTTGAATTCCTCGCAATGGACTTCGCTTCCCAGATTCCTGCTGTGCAGACGGGCAAGGCTGATATGGCTATGGGCTCCATCACCAACACCGAGGAACGCCGAAAACAGGTGCTCTTCTCCGACAGTTATCATGAGGGCCACATTACTATATATACGCGCAAGGGAGAACTTGATATCCTCAAATCAGCTTCCCAGTCGCTCCCGGAGGGGGAGGAGAGCCGTTCTCTTTCTGAGACCATCTTCAGTGGAGAAGGACTTGCGGCGGGGCTGGCAGCCCTCATTGCTGTGATAGGTGGTGGCGTGTGGTTCTTTGTCCGTCGCAAGCGCGCAAAGGCGGTCCCACGTCCTGCTACTCGCGTGGAAAGACCGAGTACAGACCCACTCATCCGTATCTCCCACCTGAGGAAGCAATATGGCGCCCTCGATGTACTAAGCGATATTAACGTGGACATACATCATGGCGAGGTAATATCCGTCATTGGCCCTTCCGGCACGGGCAAGAGCACGTTCCTGCGATGTCTCAACCTGCTGGAACAGCCCTCAGGCGGCAGCATCCTCATAGACGGGGAGGATATCCTGACCGCTCATGCCGACGTGCCCATGTTGCGCCGCAGGATGGGCATGGTGTTCCAGTCGTTCAACCTGTTCAATGGGATGTCTGTGCTCGACAACGTCTGTCTTGCGCCGATGCAGCTCCTGCATAAGAGCCGTGAGGAAGCGGAGCAAAAGGCTCGTACGCTGCTCGAAATGGTAGGACTGGCCGAGCGTGAAGACGCCATGCCCGACGAACTCTCGGGCGGGCAGAAGCAGCGTGTGGCGATTGCCCGTGCGCTGGCTATGGAGCCTGAGATACTGCTCTTCGATGAGCCCACCTCTGCCCTTGATCCCACGATGGTAAGCGAGGTGCTGGGAGTTATGACACGACTGGCCCGCGAGGGAATGACAATGATCGTTGTCACCCACGAGATGCGTTTCGCGCGTCAGGTGAGCAGCCGCGTATTGTTCTTTGCCGACGGTGTGGTATATGAAGACGGTACGCCCGACCAACTCTTCAACCACCCGCAGCGTGAGCTGACACGACAGTTTATCCGGCAGATACATGAGTCAACATTCCTCATTGAGAGCGAACACTTTGACTGGTACGCCATGATGGCGCAGATGGAGCAGTTCTGCCAGCACTACAACGTCTCGCGCCGGCAGACGGAGAGCCTGCTGCACGTCATTGATGAGACAATGGCCATCCTCAGCTCCGGCGACGGAGTGGCAGCCCTGCCTGGCACACGCCTCACACTGTCATACGCAGAACAGGATGACGTGTTGCAGTTCACCGTCAACAGTCCGCAGCCCGTCAATCCCGAGCTGTTCCTGAATGGCAGCGACAATATAGCCGCAACTATCCTACGGAGCTACAGCAACGACATCAGCATCAATGGCAATGACCTGCGCATCACAATATAGAGCGCACAAAACCACAAGACAGATAAATACAATACTTCATTATGAAATGACTAAAGGATTGAGCGCAAACTCGCTGAAGGTCATCGCCATCATAGCTATGACGATAGACCATCTTGCATGGGTGGGTATAGAGACCTACGAGCAGGCAGAGACACCCCTGCAGATATTCCTGCACATCATAGGCAGGCTGACAGCTCCCATGATGATATTCTTCGTGGCCGAGGGCTACCACCATACGCACAACATCCGCCGCTACCTGCAGCGCCTGCTGATGCTTGCCGTAGCAAGCCACTTCGCCTTCTGCTACTTCAACATGTCGGGCTTCAATCCGATGGACAACCTGCTCTTCAACGCTACGAGCATAGCGTGGCCGCTGCTGTGGGGACTGATACTGCTGAAGGTATGGGACACGACGCAGATGCCCCGATGGCAAAAGCTGGCAGTCACGCTCCTGGCTTGCCTGCTCACTTGCACGTCAGATTGGAGTTGCGCCGCGCCGCTCGCTATCCTCTTCGTGGGGCGAAACCGCGGTAACTTCCACCGGCAGATGCTATGGATGATGGCGATTATCTCGCTCTATGCCATCGCATTCGCCATATTCCACAGCCAGACCTACGGAATGGTACATCTTGGTTGCTGGTTTGCAGTGCCGCTGCTCGCCCTCTACAACGGACAGCGTGGCAGCTGCCAATGGCTCGGAAAGTTCTTCTACTATTATTACCCGGCCCACATGGCGCTCATCGGCCTGCTGGCCCGCCTGTACGGCGCATGATGTAAGAAAAGTCCTATCGCAGAGTACAAAACTTTACTACCACGTTCCGAGCTTGCTCGCCTGAGCACCTATGAAAAAAACAACGACCACGAATTACACGAATTTTACGAATTTTTCTCCTACTGGTACAGGCTTCCGAATGCATGTAATTCGTGTAATTCGTGGTTTCTATATCTTCCGACAGTTGAAGCAGTATAATGTCCGTTTTGGGTTAAAGTGTCATAAAAATAGGGAAAAACCTACTGTTTGTTAGGGATTTTCTTTAATTTTGCAAAAGATTAAGTGATTAACTTTGCAGGCAGATAATAATTAAACAGATGGATATGAGGTATTATTTCGTAGCATTGTTGAGCGTTTGTGCTCTGAGTGTGTCAGCACAGGATGATGATATGTACATCGATGTGACTGCCAAGCCACAGCCTGTGACAACGTATAGCATACCACGTACACAGCCTGTACGCAGGCAGGTGATTATAACGGAAGAGCCTTTCTCTCCCGATGATTATTGCGGCTCAACCCGGAGTGTGGATGAGTATAACCGTAGGGGAGCATACCGCAGGTCCTACAGCCCATCTGACAGCACAAGGGCCGGCACGGGTTCGGACATTGTGATGCTTGACTCTATGAAGGGTGGCTCTGCGATGTACCGTGATTCTTTGCAGCGGTCCAACGGTTATCACGAGACGGAGGACTATGATTGCTATGACCGCCTGCGTAAGTATGACGGTTATAGGAACTATACGATAGTCGTGGTGGATGACCCGTGGTATTATCGTTCGTATTATCCCTGGTACGACCCGTGGTATGACCCTTGGTATGATCCCTGGTATTACAGCTGGTATGACCCCTGGTACTGGTCTTGGAGAAGCCCCCGGTGGTACGGTGGCTGGTCAGTAGGCTGGTATGGTGGCGGTTGGTCAGTAGGCTGGGGCGGCTGGTATGCAGGTCGCGGCTGGTATGCCAGTCGTGGTTGGTACGGTCCCAGATGGTACGGCAGAGGCTATGCCTCACGAGGCTATTACTCCGGAGCCCGCATACGCGGCAGGGACGGCTCAGTGGCGGGACGCTATCGCGGCACCTTCAACCGCAATCGCATGAGCTCAACGTATTCGCGTGGAGCTCAGGGAAGGTCAACGATGGGGCGTGTCTCCACAAGCAGGAGCGGCAACATTAATCCCGGAAGCATGTCTCGCGGCGGCAATATCAATATGGGCTCAATGCGCAGCAGCGGCAGCATGGGTGGCATGACCCGCGGCGGTATGAGCGGAGGCGGCATGTCTCGCGGCGGCGGCATGGGTGGCGGTATGTCACGTGGCGGCGGCATGGGAAGACATTAATCATTAAATTTATAAACTCATTATAAACTTCATAGTCATGAAACGTATTCTTATTTTCGCAGCAACGATGATGTCTCTCAGCGCAATGGCCCAGGAGACATACGAGAGTGCACAGTTAGCAACTGAGGACCTTAACGGTACTGCGCGCTATATAGGCATGGGTGGTGCGATGGAGGCTCTCGGAGCAGATATCTCCACTCTTCATACGAACCCTGCGGGTGTCGGTATGTTCCGCAGATCGTGGGTAGGGATAACGGCAGGTGCTACCATTCAGCAGGGTAACGACAACGTGAACAATATCTTTAACAAGACAGGCGTGACGAATGCAGACCTTGACCAGTTAGGCTTCGTCTATTCTGCAAAGTCAAGGAAGGGGAATAACCTTAATTTCGGCTTCAACTTCAAGAAGAACCGCAACTTCAATGAGATACTGACAGCCACAAACAGCCTCTATAACGGTTCGGCGAGTGTCAAGTCAGCCATAGGCAAGGTGTTGGGACGATATAATTACTCGGATTATCTGGTGAACGAGGTGCTCAACGCGCAGTTCAGCGTAGATGGCAGCGCAGGATATGCACTGGCGGATTCTTATGCTTTCTCATCAGTGAACGAGGGTTACATAGGTGAGTATGCGTTCAATTTCAGCGGCAGCATAAACAACAGGGTGTATCTGGGCATGAGTTTGGGCATTAAGTCTGTTCACTATCATGCAAACTCGGAGTATGTGGAGACTCTGCTTGATGCCTCTGACATCTATCGAGGCGACCTGTCCATAGCTGACCTGCGCAAAATTACGGGTACGGGTGTGGATGTGAAATTCGGTGCTATATTCCGCCCCATAGAGTCATCGCCGTTCCGCATCGGTCTTTACATCAATACGCCGACATGGTACCGACTGACCTGCACAACGGAACAGAGCGCATCGTTCTATGTTAATCCGGATAATAACATGGACCTTCAGACAGGAAAAGAACTGGTGAATGACAGCTACGGCAACTCGACAAAGTGGGATTATAACGTCAATACCCCTTGGAAGTTCGGTATCTCCTTGGGCCACACCATAGCAAATATGTTTGCCATTGGCCTGACATACCAGTACTCTGACTACAGTGCCATAGACAATCGTATTGCATCAGTGAATACCTACGACTACTATGACGGCTGGGGATGGGGCTACACAGAGTCCTACAGAACATCAAGCAGCGACAATGTGATGAACCGCAATACGGAGAATTCATTGAAGGGTGTGAGCCTCCTGAAGCTTGGCTTTGAGGCAAAGCCGGTGCCTGAGGTGGCTATCAGGTTGGGATACAACTTCCAGAGTGCCATCTACGATAAGACGAAGGGTACGAAGGAGACTACGCTTGATACCGACGGCAGCTATCTTGCCACTAATTCATACACTAACTGGGGCGACACGCACAGGATTACGTTCGGTTTAGGCTTTAATCTGGGTAGTAACCTGAACCTTGACCTCGCTTATCAGTATGCTACGACGAAGGGTAATTTCTATCCATTCGAGAAGATGATTGAGACAAGCAGCACGATTGCCAATGATCCGGTATCGACAGAGGTAAAGGACAATCGCCATCAGCTGAGCGCAACGCTGGGGTATAGGTTCTAAGCTTCCCAAATTGAGAATTGAGAATTGAG
>DEKQ01000065.1:667-1143 GCA_002353975.1 Prevotellaceae bacterium UBA2718 | reverse complement strand
AATTGAGAATTATGATTACAAAAGCGTCCCATTAGTACGGATGCATAAATAAAAAGCAGCAGCCGATGTGATTCGACTGCTGCCTTTTTATTTGATGGAGTTGAGAGAATTTCAGTTAACTTGTCAATTCGTTAATTAGAACTTTATTCCTTTGGACGTATGTTCATTGCCTGCAGCATATCTGCTACCTCGGCACAGATGCGTGCACCGAAGTCTTGCATGGTGAGCGTTGCCTGTTCGCCACCGCCCTGCTGACGCATTGCTACGGTTCCGTCTGCCTCTTCCTTCTCGCCTACGATGACCATGTATGGGATGCGCTTGATTTCATTGTCGCGCACCTTGCGGCCAATCTTCTCATTGCGATTATCCACTACGGCACGTACTCCTACCGTAGCGAGATAGTCCTGGACACGCTCTGCATAGTCGTTGTACTTCTCTGAGATAGGCAGTATGGCAACCTGTTCAGGTGTGAGCCA
>DEKQ01000065.1:0-587 GCA_002353975.1 Prevotellaceae bacterium UBA2718 | reverse complement strand
GTGAAACGCTCCATGGAGCCAAATGGCGCACGGTGAATCATCACGGGGCGCTGCTTGGTGTTGTCGGCTGCGGTATATTCCAGCTCAAAGCGCTGTGGCAGGTTGTAGTCCACCTGAATGGTGCCGAGCTGCCAGCGACGTCCTATGGCATCCTTTACCATACAGTCAAGCTTAGGGCCATAGAAGGCTGCCTCGCCTGTCTCCTTGCGGGCATTGAGGCCGCGCTCTGCACAGGCATCGATAATGGCCTGCTCTGCGCTCTGCCACATCTCGTCGGTTCCGATGTACTTCTCCTTGTCGTTAGGGTCACGCAGGGAAATCTGGAACTCTACCTGGTCGTCCTTGAAACCGAAGATGGCGAATACGGCCTGTATGATGTCGAGCACGCGCAGGAACTCTGTCTTCACCTGGTCAGGGCGGCAGAAGATGTGTGCGTCATCCTGAGTGAATGAACGTACGCGCGTGAGACCGTGCAGCTCTCCTGACTGCTCATAGCGGTAAACGGTACCGAACTCTGCGCAGCGGAAAGGCAGCTCTCTGTAAGAGCGTGGCTTGCTGGCGAATATCTCACAGTGGTGAGGGCAGTT
>DEKQ01000133.1:73916-75310 GCA_002353975.1 Prevotellaceae bacterium UBA2718 | reverse complement strand
GGATAGAGCAGACGGTTGATGGCAGCGAAATTAATGTCAACGGCGTTGAGCACCAGCTCCACAGAGATGAGCATGGCGATGAGGTTGCGACGCGTCACAAAGCCATAGAAGCCGATGAAGAACAACAGGGCGCTTAGCGCGAAATAACATTCTACCGGTATCATGGCTTAATCCTCCTTCTTTTCTTTACGTGCAACAACCAGGCCGCCGATGATGCAGGCCAGCAGGAACAGCGAGATGAACTCAAAGGCGAGCACATACTGATACTTGCCGGCACCGACGAGGGCCGTACCAATCTCTTTCATAGGAACCTCCACATTGGCGGGAGCAATGGTGTAGAAACCTGTCTTCAACAGAATCAGGCTGACCACCGCCAGACCCGCAATGGCCGCCAGACCGCCGGCAATCATCTTGCTGGACCTTACACGTTCCTCCAAACCCTGCAGCGTGCGCTTGCTCACCAGCTGGATGGCGAAGACATAGATCATCGTAACGCCTCCGGCATATACTGAAATCTGAGCAGCGCCCAGGAAGGTGTAATCGAGCAGGAAGTAGATGCCTGCCACACCGAAGAGCACGAACAACAGGAATGTTGCGGCTCGCATGATTCTCGTCGTGGTAACACACAGCAAGGCTGATGCGAGGATAACCACGGCAAGAATGATAAACATAATTGTATTGCCCATAACGCGTTACTTCGTTTTAGTATTAAACTTACCGACTTCCCACGCTGCGCCCCCATTCAGCAGGTTAGGCAGCGAACCGCCCTGATAGACCTCCTTGTCAAGATGGAGCACCAGACGAGACCGGTCGAACACGGCGTTCTCAAAATCGTTTGTAAACTCGATGGCGTCGAAGTTGCAGGCGTTGGTACAGAGCTGGCAGAACATACAGTCGCCAAGGTCGTACTGATAGTCGTCGAGCACCCTCTTCTTCTTACCCGTCTCAGGGTCCTCAGCCATGTGGCTCAGGATTTTGATGGTTCCGTTAGGGCAAGACTTCTCACACAGCGTGCAAGCCGTACACTTATACGAGCCATCCTCATTACGCTTGAATACCAGGCGGCCCCTATGGCGCTGAGCCACGTGCAGCGTGGTCTTGCGGTTCTCGGGGTACTGCTCGGTTGACTTGTTCGTGAAGAAATCCTTGAAGTATTCCTTCCAGGTAGTCTTCATGCCAATGGCCAAAGTCTTCAAGCCGTGCTTGATTTCTCCAAAATATGTCTTATTATCTTCCATTGCTATACATTACTTAATATATAGGCCCAGGGCCACCACTACAGTCATAATTACCAGATTGATGAGTGCCAACGGCATCAGGTACTTCCACTCCAGCTTCAGAATCTGGTCTATACGCAGGCGCGGGAACGTCCACTTTACCCACATCAGAATCCA
>DEKQ01000133.1:65531-73880 GCA_002353975.1 Prevotellaceae bacterium UBA2718 | reverse complement strand
ACCAGGAAGAACGTCTTACCCATAAACCATACAATACCCGGTATGTAGTCCATCAGGCCGTCGAAAGGCTCTACTCCAATGTTCACGGGAGCCCAGCCGCCCAGGAACACCGTAGCGGCAATACCAGCAATGATAAACAGGTTCAGGAACTCAGCGAGATAGAAGAAGCCGAAGCCCATACCCGAATACTCCGTGTGATGACCGGCTGTCAGCTCACTCTCGGCCTCAGCCATGTCAAACGGGCCGCGGTTGGCCTCAGCGTTACCCGCAATGAGGAATACAAAGAAGGCTATCAGCGCAGGGATATGCCCCTGAAAGATAAGCCACTTCCAAGGACCCGTCTGTGCCTCCACAATACCGCTCATCTGCATCGTACCCGTCAGGATGACAGCAGTAATCAGGCAGAGGCAGAGCGACATCTCGTAGGATATCATCTGTACGGCACCGCGCATGGCAGAAACCACAGAATACTTATTGTTCGAACTCCAACCGGCAAGGAAGATGCCCACCACGCCGATAGACGAAATGGCGGTGAGCAGGAACACGCCGACATTGAAGTCAAGCACCGTAGCGCCGTTGTTCCACGGCAGGAACGAGAAGGCACCCACAGAACCGATAATGACCAGCATCGGAGCCACGGCATAGAGCAGCTTGTCGGCACGGTCAACGAAGAAGATCTCCTTGATGAGCATCTTCAGCACATCTGCAAAGACCTGCATCAGGCCCCAGTAGCCCACGCGCATCGGGCCCAGGCGGCATTGGAAATACGCACACACCTTACGCTCCATGAATATCAGCACGATGGCTATCAGCGCATATCCCACCAGAATGCCAGCACCCACCAGCACACACTCAATCAACATCGCCAGCCAGTCAGGACAACCTATCGTGACCCTGAGCAGCTGGTCAAACCATTGTGTAAATATACTAAAATCAAACATAATTATCTGTCAATATCAGGAATTACAACGTCAATAGCAGCACACGTAGCTATCAGGTCGGCTATCTTCTGACCGCGCAGCATCGGGTCAAAGGCACCGACCAGCGAGAGACCCATCGGGCGCATCTTCATGCGGTAAGGGCTCTTGTCGCCGCGAGAGTCAAGATAAACGCCAAACTCACCGGCCACACCCTCCACAGAGTAGTACCACTGTCCCTCCGGCACCTTGATGACAGGCTTCTGCTTCACATAGTAGTCACCCTCAGGAATGTTGTCAATGAGCTGTTCAATGATGTTCAGACTCTGATACATCTCGTTGATGTGCACAAGGTATCGGTCCATGGAGTCACAGCCGCTGAGCGTGCACTGCTTCCACTCCACCTTGTCATACATGTCATACGGATGGTTCTTACGCACGTCGTTCTCCCATCCCGAGGCGCGTCCCGCAGGGCCGGTGACGGCATAGCTGATGCAGTCCTCCAGCGACATAGTGCCGCACTTCTCCAGGCGGTTGTGCGTTATGACGTTGTCGCCGAACACATCCATATACTCCTGTATCGTAGGACGCAGATACCTCACCAGGTCCTTCACGTTCTTCACGAAGTTAGGATCTATGTCATCCTGCAGGCCCCCGATGCGGTAATAGTTCTGTATCAGCCTTCCCCCCGTAGTCTCCTCCATCACGTTCAGTACGTGTTCGCGGTCACGCATACCATAGAGCATACCGGTCAGCGCACCCAGGTCCTGTGCCACGCACGACGTGTAGAGCAGGTGCGAGTCCAGACGTTGCAGCTCGTCCATGATGGTACGTATGTACTTGATCCTCTCCGTCAGCTCAACGCCCATAGCCTCTTCTATGACGCCCACCAAGGCGTGGCGGTGCTGCATCGCGCCCAGATAGTTCAGCCTGTCAGTCAGAGCCAGCGTCTGCGGATACGTCATGCCCTCCCACATCTTCTCTATCGCACGGTGTATATAGCCCAGGTGCGGATAGACGCGCTTCACCGTCTCACCGTCCAGCACCGTCTGAAGGCGTAGCACGCCATGCGTGGCAGGGTGCTGAGGGCCTATATTGATGACGTAGTCATCGTCGCCGAAGAGCTGATTACGCTTCGACTGCAGGCGACCCTCCTTGTCCAGGTAGTACTCCAGGCCGTAGTCGGGCTCCTGGTCATCCTCCAGCGTGTATTTGTCGTCAAACTGCCAGTCCTTGCGGAATGGATAACCCTTGAAGTCATTGCGCAGGAACAGGCGGCGCATGTCAGGATGCCCTAAGAACACGATGCCGTAGAAGTCATAGACCTCACGCTCCAGCAGGTCGGCCACGCGCCAGATATTGCTGACCGTAGGCAGGTAGGCCAGCTGCTGACCCTCCATATCGCTGACGCCGTTGCTCTGCATACCGTCGCCGCAGACCTGCGTCCGCGCCATCATCTTCACGCTACAGCGCTCGTGCGTCTTCGTATTCTCAAGGATATATATACACCCAAGGCCTTCCTCAGCGCCAAAGTCTTCACCGACAATGGTCACCAGGTAGTCAAAGCCCTTCTTCTCCTTCAAGTCCCGCATCTCAGCAGCGAACTTGTCAAAATCAAATGATAAGAACTCTAATCTCATTTCGCTGCCTCCTCCTTCTTTAGTTCTTCCGTAAACTCTTTTGGCACGTCAGTCACCACAATCGGCTCCCTCCTGTGGTCGCCAAGCTTCTCGCGGAACGTCAGCTCCTCGTTAGACACGCCAAGCGCAGCCTCCTCCTTAGTCTGCTTATGGTTAGCGCCGCCAAAGAATTTCTCAATCTTCACCTTGCGCTGCAACTGCATCATGCCATACATAATAGCCTCAGGACGCGGAGGACAGCCGGGGATGAACACATCAACGGGCACAATCTCCTCAATGCCTTTCACCACATGGTAGCTTGACTTAAACGGACCGCCGCTGATGGCACAGCCACCCACAGCGATGACATACTTCGGCTCGGCCATCTCGTCATACAGCCTCTTCAGCGCCGGAGCCATCTTATGTGTGATAGTACCGGCGCACATGATCAGGTCAGCCTGTCTGGGAGAGTTGCGTGTCACCTCAAAGCCGAAGCGCGCAAAGTCGTACCTGGCGCAGCCGCAAGCCATGAACTCAATGCCGCAGCATGAGGTGGCGAACGTCAGCGACCACAGCGAATTGCTGCGACCCCAGTTGATGAGCTGGTCCAGCGTTCCGGTCAACACATTGACACCGCCCTCATGGAGCTCGTCAACAATCTTCTCCAGCGAGTCATTGTCCTTCCACTCCCCGTAGGGCACACTCTTGATGTGAGGTCTCCTTACTTCCATTCCAAGTCTCCTTTCCGCCAGGCGTATGCCAGGCCCAGCACCAATACTACCAGAAAGAACCCGATGCTCAGCAGAGCCATCGAGCCGAACTCCTTCACGACAACTGCCCACGGATATAGAAACACGGTCTCTATATCAAACATGAGAAACAAGATGGCAAAAAGATAGAAACCCACCGATACAGGCAGCCACGAACTGCCGTGCGTCGGGATTCCGCTCTCATACGGCTCACCCTTCACCTTAGCATAGGACCGCGGTCCTATCAGCTTGGCTATCACGTAAGCCGCAACCACCAATGTCAAAGCCGTCACAATAACGGTGATTAACAAAGTAAAATTCATAAAATTTATGTGTTACAATATCGTATGCTCGCGCTAATCGACCGCAAAGGTACAACAAAAAATGCACATAGAAGAATGAACACTGAAAAAAAATGAAAAAAACATAAAAAAAACGGCAAACGAAAATGTACGGAAGCACTCAAAACGAACGATTGGCATAAAAAGCCAATTTTACACTTTGCTCAATTTTATGTTAAAAAAGTGACAAAAGTGATTTTCAGAACTCCCTATGAAAAAATGAAATCTGGAGCGGGAGATAAGTGAAAAGTGAAGAGTGAAAAGTGAAAAATTACCCTTCGGAGGGTAAAAGCAGGTCTTTTGGGTTGCAATAGTAGGTCTTTTACATCGCAATAGTAGGTCTTTTACTCGGTGAAAGTAGGTCTATCACGGGGTAATAGTAGGTCTTTTACCCCTGAATTTGTTTGCACTTTGTCGGTTTCATTGTCCTATTTTCGGAATAAAAATAGCCAACGCCCTGGATAACAGAGTGTTGGCTATTCGTGCGTTTTTGTGCGTTATTTGCGGGCTCGGACTGCCGTGCTCCAAAATTCGCGCTAATTTTGAAGGTACGAAATTCACTTTTGACTAAAAAAAGGCCTGAAAATGAGCAAAAGTGATTTTGGGCATTTTGCATCATTTTGCCGTATCATGGTCGGTCATGGCGCATACGCAGGAGTCGCTCCACACGTTTTCTGCGGTCTCTATCATGTCGATGATGGTGTAGATAGGCAGTATGGCTCCCAGTACGGCAACTGGTGCTCCGATGCCAGCCATGAGCGAGAAGGTTATGAAGTAGCATCCCATAGGCACTCCGGCGTTGCCCACAGCAGTTACAACGGAGATGCCCAGCCACAGGAGCATGAGGGGCAGCGTGAGGTGCCAGCCCCCTGACTGCATGACGAAGAGGGAGGTGACGAGTATGAAGGCGGCACAGCCGTTCATGTTGATGGTGGTACAGATGGGCAATACGAAGCGCGCCACCTCTTTCCTAACGCCGAGACGGTTCTCTGCGCTGTCCATCGTGACGGGCAGTGTAGCCGCGCTGCTCTTGGTGAAGAGCGCCATCATGACCGCCGGCATCATGCGGCTGAGTACGTGGATGGGGTTCAGTCCACGTGCCAGGAGGAACAGCGGGAGTATGATGAAGAACTGTATGGCATTGCCGCCAAGGACCACGAGGACGTATTTGCCTAACGACTCTACGGCCACGCCCGCTGACAGTTCGGCTGACAGCTGGGCAGCAAAGGCTACGATGCCTACAGGCAGTATCATGACAAGCCAACGGATGAGGAGGAAGATGAGTTCCTGCAGACCCGTGAAGAACCTCACGACAGTCTTCTTTCCCTCGCTCTCCGGGAGTCGTGACAGTCCCATACCGCCGGCGATGGCCAGGATGAGCAGCGAGAGGACGTTGCCCTCAAGGAGCGGACGCACGGAGTTGTTAGGAATGACGGAGAGCAGGTGGTCCGAATAAGAGGTTTCCTCTCCTTTGACAAAATTATTAGCAGAGCCTGAGAGTTGTGATACCGTCATGCCATCAGGGGCTATCAGCACGTAGAGTATGAGCCCCACGGCAGCAGCAGCGAAGGTGGTGAGAAGGGTGTAGGAGATGGTGTGACGGAAGATGCGGCCCGACCGTTTCTCATTGCCAATGGACGAGAGCGTGGTGACGATTGCCAGCACGATGGTGGGCACGGCGAGTAATTGGAACAGACGCGTGAATACTGACGCGACAAAATTTACAGCAGGCTCACGCAAAGGGATGTCTGCCAAGCCTAAGAGAGCACCAAGCAAGAGTGCTCCTAACCAGATAAGAGTTTGTTTCATTTCGTTTTATTTTTCATAATATCTAATACCGTTACTTCTGTTGTAGTCATCCCGGGAGATGCTATGAGTCCCATATTGCGCATGGTGTCCTCGGGGGTGTTGCCATTGATGCCGTGCAGGCTTTCGATGGCGATGCCCTGAAGCGCAAAGTCCACAGCCCTGAAGGCTGCATCAACAGCCACGATGCCCTTGATGGTGCATCCGTGATTGCCGCCGTCGCATATCATTCCCGTGATGCCCGATGCCATATTGCGTATGACCAGCGCAAGGGTCTGTACTCCCGCGCCCTTGAGGTATGCAAGGCCACATGCCATGCCCGTACCCGCGGCAATAGCACAGCCGCAGAAAGCGGAGAGCCTGCCGGAGTATTCCTTGATATACATGCATACGAGATAGCTCAGTGCCGTAGCCCTCAGGAGGCTATCCTCGTCATAGCCGTTGACCTGCTGCGAGGCATATAGCGGCAATGTGGCAATGATGCCATGTGCCCCGCTGCCCGTGATACTCATGGCAGGTTGGGAAAGCCCTATGACACGTGCCTCGATGGAGGCGTTGCAGAGCAAGGAGGCAGACTTCTGTTCGTCTGACGAGATAATCTGACTGCCGTTCTGCAGATAGAGGTAGTGGGCAAAGGGTGTCTTGCCGCTTCTGAGGGCCTGACGGAAGAGCCGAAGGTTCACATCGTAGGCCCTGCTGATAAAACGTATCTCCTCCATGGGAACATTACGCACATAGTTGACTATCTGCCTGAGGGTGTAGCGATGGATGACGGAAATGTCATCACTGCCTTTGACACCCTCTGCCTGGAGGGACGCTTCCTTATGGAATACGACCTCACTGCCACGCGTAATCTCGCAGATATTGGTGTGGCGATCCCTGATAGTCACTGACGCGTTGCCTTCATCAGTCACTATCTCCGCACGTATATATATCTTGCTGCTCACCTCTCCGGAGATGACGTGGATCATTCTCCGTTCAACTATCTCCTTAGCCTTGCGTGAGTCTGCCGCCGTGGCAGCATCAAGACATTCTAGTCCCTTCTCAGCATCGGCTGCTACATAGCCTAGAGCCGCAGCATATTCGTTGCCCACATACTTGGTGTGGGGGATGCCGCAGGTGAAGGCGTTCTTATACATTCCGCTATTCAGGGTCAGCGTGATGCCCTTCAGCTGTCCTGAGACATACTGACGTGCCTTTGCCACAGCAAAGGCGATAGCCGCTGGCTCCGTGACACCCAGAGCTGGCTGCATATCATCAAGAATGAGTTTGGTCAGTCTTTTCATATAGGCAAGATAATAATATGATGATGAACAACGCCATCGGATAGAACGCAGTTGTCAAGACATCAGTGGCATGTAGTCCGCTGCAGCCCGCTGTCTCCACGCTCTGCAGGAGCAGTATGACGCAGCCTCCATAGGGCAGCACGAAGGGGAACGTACAGATGGTGGTGGCAAGGAGGGTGGTTCTGCGAAGGGCCGGAATATGGTGTCGCTGGCCTATGGTGTTCACCAGAGGAGCCACACAGATATTGGCAATGGTATTGACCGTTGCAATGAGGATGCCTGCTGTGGCTGTCATGAAGAAGAGTAGCAGCTCTGACTGTCTTGACGACCTGACTCCGAGGGAGTTGACACCACGCCCAATGATGTCCATACCATCTTCAGAGATAGCGAGTTTGGACAGTGCCACGACAACCATGAGCAGTATGCAGATGCCTGTCATGCCCCCTACTCCATCGACGATTGCACCTCCTGCCACGCCATCACGGACGTGTAACAGACTGTAAGGCGTGAAGAGCCCGAACGAAAGCCCGAGGACCACGGAGAGGATGATGCCGGCAAAGAGGGTCACAAACATGTTCGTTCCACGCATGGAGAGCAGCACGACCAATGCGGTAGGTATGAGCATCAGGAGTCCCAAAGCCCCTCCGTCGCTATGATATGCCGCCTCCACAGATGGAGTATATGACAAATTGCATGCCAAGGTGTAGAGCACCAAGGCGATGGCAGCAGATAAAGCAACCAAAGGAAGCCGGGCTTTGACAGACGTGCCGATATCTACGGACCGTTCAGAGGTTATTACTTCCCTCGTCTCTCTTCCCTCATCCCTCGTCTCCGTCTGGGTGGTTGCAGCAATCACCGCCGTATCAGATACCATAGAGATACTGTCGCCCAATGCCGCTCCCGAGAGGATGGCACCGCCTGTCAATGCAGGACTATTGCCAAGCATCACACTCGCAGGATAAAGCACCATGCTCATAGCACAGATAGTACCGAACCCAGATCCTGTGGATATGGCGAAGATTCCAGAAAAGATGAAAACCAGCGGCACAAATAGCGCCGCATTGATGTGCAGCGAACTGATAGCCCATACAAGGCCCTCTGCCAGATGGCCCTCCACAAGCAACTTACCATAGATGCCGACAACAAGCCACAAAAGCGTGGCAGTCATTGCCGTAGAACTTCCCATACCTCCGAATATCTCACGCCAATACCGGTTTCCGTCATGCGCGATGAGAGCACCTAAGAGTATGGAAAAGACACCGATAACTATCAACAGATTGATATTGACAACCTTGAGAAACGATGATATAATGGCTATGGTGACAAAAAGGCAGAAGGGCAGGAATGTCCTTACCGCCTTTGTTGCAGAGTAGGCAAATGTATTATTTTGCGATATATACACGACTTCTTGGAGGTTACATAGGGCTGATACCGAAAAAAAATTTCAAGTATCAGCCCTTTCAATTATTATCAGGTATGGATGCAGATTAGTATCCCGGGTTCTGTGGCGTGATGTTCAGGTTCTCGCCCTTTAGTCCTGTTGGGATAGGCTGGCGATAGTGACGTCCGCGTACGTTGTTGTACTTAGCCTTCAGGTGCTTGTGTATCTTAGCGAAGAATGAACTTACCTC
>DEKQ01000133.1:49697-65365 GCA_002353975.1 Prevotellaceae bacterium UBA2718 | reverse complement strand
TAGTCCCACTCACGCTTTATCTGCTCGAAGGTAGGAGCAGCGACGGTAGCGATGCCTGCACGCTGGCGCAGCTGGTTGAACGGTGCTGCTGCCTCTGCATTGCGGCCAAGCTGCACGAGGGCCTCAGCCTTGATGAGAAGCACCTCTGCATAACGCAACTCAATGCGGTCAACGCTGTTGAATGTTATCTCAAGGTTCTCGGCATTGTCGTAAGACTGATCCACGCCCTTTCCGTTTATCGGAGTATAGATGGGAGAATAGTAGTGGTATGTAAGCCCATCCTCGGGGTTTGTCAGCTCGGTGAAGTAGGTCTTTGCCAGACGCTTGTCGTTAGGCTGCTCGGCATACCAGTCATCATAAAGGTCATCGTCAGACACCTCGGTGTGGTTCTCCTGGAAGCCTCGACCGTTCTCTCCATTGAGGAATGGGAATGTCCAGGAGCAGTGGGTCTGGTGGTTGCCCTGTGCATCGTTCTTGTCGCCGTCGTGACGGATGGTGAAGAGATGCTCGTTGGTGCCGCGCTTGTTGCTCTCATACTCACGTCCGAAGAGCTTAGAATAGTCAGGATCAAGCTTCAGCAGACCGCTGTTGATGACCTTATCGGCATACTCAATGGCCTTCTCCAGGCGTGAGTCGGTCTTAGAGAATGCGGGGTCTGTCTGTCCCGCAGCGACTGCCTCTACCTCCTGCTGGGTCAGAGGATTGTCGCCCCATGCCAGATAAGCACGTGCCAGGAGTCCCTGGGCAGCCTGCTTGGAGGGTGTCACAGGGTCGCCGTTATAGTTCTGCAACAGGCTCTCGGCATCGGTCAGGTCGCTGACAATCTGTGCATAGACGGTGTTGATGGGCTGACGCTCGGTGGTGCTGCCGCCTGCCTCGGTGAATACCGGCACCTCACCCCACAGCTGTACGAGATAGAGATAAGCCAGGCCGCGCAGGAACTTTGCCTTGCCCACTGCGGCATTGTAACCGTTCTGCGTCACCTGACCGGCGTTGAAGGCCTTGGTGACCTCGCTGATGGTCTCGTTGTCGTTGGCAACGCCAAGCAGCAAGTGGTTGAATATCTTGACCTGATACCACGTGTCAGCCTGCTGTTCAAAGCGGGAATTGACCGGACCGGCCTCGTCTTCCTCACCCTCAAAGGATGTGAGCTTGTTGGAGTTCAGCTCGATGACGAACGAGAACGAAGAGCTCAGCGGCTGCCAATGGCTATACACACCGTTAGCCAGAGCCAGTGCGGTCTCATCGTTGGTGACTACTTCAGACAGAACACCGGCGGGGACGCTGGTGCTGCCGTTAGTGTCACTGTCACTGCTGCTGCATGATGTAGCAAACAACACAACTCCTGCAGCCACTGCTGCTAATACTGAATACGTTCCTTTTACCTTCTTCATGTTGATTCCTTTCTTTTTAATTAGGTAAATAATAAATTGAGTTTATGCGATTATAATTTCGTGTCTATTATCCGAATGCCTGAGATACTCAAGCTTTCTGGTGCAAAATTACGCCGATTCTGCATATTGTGCAATCGCATTTAGTCGGCATTTGCAATCACATTCGTTTGGTAGTCAGAATACCAAACTTGAACTGACATATATGTTACGCCCCTTTTGCGGGATGTTGTTCCAATCAGCGTATGTGGAGTATCTGCGGTCAAGCAGGTTCTCCAGGCCGGCACGCAGTTTGACTGACAGGTGTCTGAACTCCAGGGGATATTCCGCAGAGAGATTGAATACGGTATAAGCCGCCGTGGAACTCTCCCCATATTTCGCTCCATACTGTGACTGTCGCGCCGCGCCGGTCATGGAAAGTTGCAGGGAGAGGGCTTTGTAGAGCCATCGCAGGGATGAGGCATAACCAAGCGGAGCCACCAGGGGCAGCGTGTCTCCTGCATCATCGCGCCCGAGAGAATAGGTCAGCTTGCCTGTCCACAGCAGTGAAGGCAGTATCGTCCACGACAATGTGAGCGAGGCATTGAGAATGGTGGCACGAGGGATATTGCCATAGACCTTCACTCCGGCAGCCCCGATGGTCATGGGACTGAGGCGGTTTTCTATGCCACCTATTATATAATTGGAGAAGAAGAACGCGTTAGCATCTGCTGTGACGGAGAATGTGGGAAGGGAATACTTTGCCGTCAGCGTTGCCTCGATGGCCGATTCGTTCTTCAGGTGAGGATTGCCCATATAGTCATAACGGTCGAACGTATTGTTCAGGTAGTAACCGTATGCCTCAGTAACAGTCGGTGCACGGCTACCCCACCCTCCCCCTGCGGAGAGACGCAGGGCCTGCAGGTGCTGAGGAGTCCACTGATAACGCAGGGCGACACGCGCCGTCGTCTGGTTATAGCTGTCTGTCATGCGGGGGAAAAAGACTTTCTGAGCCTTATATCCCTCCTCATTGTTGAGCCGTTGCTGCTGCCATGCTGCCTTTGCTGACAGATGAAAGGAGTGTGACGCACTGAGGTTTATGTCATCGGTGAGAGCCAGACCGGTGTTGAATGTCCCTACATCGGGCCACGTGACCATGTACATTGGGGCGGCACCACCGGGATACATGGTCATGTCGGCAAAGAGACGGTTGTAGTACAGGTCGTAGTTGGCACGAAGGCTGTGGAGTCCAAGCGTTACGGCAAGCAGACTATAGAGTCCCGCAGTCTTGCTGCGTCCGGGCATATCCATGTGGATAGCCACATCGGGACGATGCGTGTCATCCATCTCATGACGAATGCGGTTGTAGTAAATCTTGGTCTCCCAGGAGTTGACCTTGCCCTGAGGGAAGTCCACATGGTGGCTGAGCGAAGTGATGATAGCCTCAGCTACGGACACATCCATATTCAGTGCGGGGTAGCCGACGTCACCGGCACGGTCATAGATCAGGGTGCCCTCGATGCGCTGGTGTTGCCTGATGCGGAAACCGAAGTTGCCAAAGGCGTTGATTTTCTTGAATTGTGAGAATGGAATCTTCTCGTGGTGACCTGCCCTGTAGTCATCAGCATGACGGTAGAACACCCCGAAGTTGGCGTATGCGTTATGACCGGAGAACTCGGTATCAGCCCCGTATGTTTGCAGATGTCCGTTGGCTTCGTACCCCGCAGAGACGGTTGTACGTCTCGGGGCACGGTCAAAGCCTACGCGGCGCAGCCGCAAGTCGAGGCTGCCACCGATATTTCCCGTGGCTTGAGGGTTGCCGTCGAGTCCGCTGCTGAGACTGATGTTCTGCAGGTTGCCGCTCTCCACATAGGATGTGACGGGGTCCATCTTGTCGGTGCATGCATAGAAGATCTTCATGCCGTCAATGGTGACGGAGAGACGTTCTGTCTGCATACCGTTGATGGTGGGTTCCCAGGCATAGCTGCCACGACGCACGAGATCGACATGGGACAGCTCGCGCAGATGTTCGTCGATGGTTGCTGTCTGACCTTTGTAGGAGCGTTTCAGCCCTTCAGCTTTGTCAGAAACCACGACCACCTCGTCCAGTTGCCTGTCGGAGGTGGAAGTGGTGTCAGCGGTCAGTGCCGCTGCTTGAAGTATAATGGCTATTGCAATAAGCATTGTTTATATTATATTGTTACGTCCCAGTAGAGGGAATTTCCTTCACCTGCTACTATGTTTCCTTCTTTGTCTCGCACTGTGAGATAGATGCGCCACAACCCCGTCATGGTGAGGTTTATGATGCCCTGATAGTCGCCGGTGCTTTGTTTGGTCAATGACTCGTTGTCGGGGGAGGTATGGTTACCCATGTCCGGCATACGCGGGTCTATGTCAATCGTGAACTCTTCCTCTGCCAGGAGGTAGGGCGATGTGGCTGGGGATGACTTCTTTGACACGTAGGTCTGGATGGCATTGCTGCCTGTCTGCCATTTGTCGGGAGAGACAAGCGAGAGATAGTAAGTGGTGTCTCCAGCCTTGAAGGACTTGAGCCACGCCTGACCTTCTGGCAGAGCTGCTACTGCGATGGATTTGCTCAGTTCGTGCTCGCCGTGCTTCTGGATGTTTATATTGTAGCTGAGCTGCCATTTGTCTGCATCTGTTGAGGGCATGAGGAATGATATCCACGTGTGCTTCAACGCCTGGGGAGCGTCGGGGGGAGTGGTGGCATCGCCGAGGATGGGCGTGTAATGCTGCATGGTTTTGCCGTTCATATTCATCGTCATAAGGGGGGTGAGCTGAGAGATGGAGAAGTCTTTGACGTAGTTGCCGTTCTTGAGCTTTGTCACCACGAAGTAAATATCGTTGTAGCCCACGCGGAATGTGCCGTCGGTGGTGTAGGCATGGAGGGAGTATGTGCCTTGGATGGTGTCGCGAAGGGCTGTTACCTCATGCAGGTTCTTAACGATATTGAAGACAATGCGTGCCTCGTCAGCGGAGCAGCACTCAGTGTCTCCATCAATGGTGATGGTTCCGAGGAAGTCGTCGGTTAGCACATCGTCGTTGCTGTTGCAGGAGCTGAGCAGGAGCACGGAGAGGAGGAGGAAGAGGAGAGAGAGGAGGGCGGGGCGGGAGTCCCTGCGGAGAGCCGCAAGGCACTGTAGTTTGGATGAGGATAATGGATATTTTTTCATAACGGTTGATGGTGTTTGGGGTTGTTGGTTTATAATGTAAGGTTTACTCCGAAGGCAATGCTTCTTGATGAGGGGTATGCTCCGCTGTCGGTGCCGCTTGCGACTTCAGGGTCGTAGCCGCTATATGGCGAGATGGTGAAGAGATTGGTGCCTGTTGCGAATATGCGCGCCTTGACAGGGAACCGGGCGGGCAACGGCAGCCGGTAGCCTATGGTGAGGTTGCGCAGTTTGAAGTATGAGGCATCCTCCACATAACGGCTGTCGATGTAGGAGAAAGGCCTGTCGAGCGATGCTAACGGTAGCTGCGCATTCTGATTGGTGACGGTCCAACTGTCGAGTACCGTGCGCAGGAGGTTGTAGCTGTCTCCGGTCTGCTCCAACCTGCGGCGCAGGGCATTGAACACTTTGTTACCATAACTGCCCTGGAATGAAAGGCTGACATCGAGGTTATGCCACTGGAGGGTGGTCTGGATGCCGTAAGTGAGGGAGGGTTGTACGGAGCCGAGTATCACGCGGTCGTTGCCGTCTATCTTTCCATCGCCGTTGGCATCCAGGAATTTCAGTTCTCCGGCATTGGGTATGTCTCCGTTGACTGTGGGCAGTTTGGTGACGTCTTCGGTGGTTGAGACAATGCCCAGGAACTGCAGTCCGTAGAAACTTCCGAGCGCTTCGCCGCGCCGCAGGATCTGCTGGTTGCTTGAGCCGAGGATGACGTTGTTGGTCGTTCCCATGTCGGTTATCTCGTTGTGGTTGTGGGCAAGGTTTGCGGAGGCGCGCCATGTTAGGTCCTTACGCTGTATGAGGGTCCCGTTGACGGTTAGCTCTATGCCCTTGTTCACTACGTTGCCCACGTTCTGCAGCTGTGTGGTGACACCGGAGGAGAAGCCCGTCGGTACTTCGAGGAGGAGGTCAGAGGTCTTCTTGTAGTAGGCATCGAATGTGGCAGAGAGGCGATTACTGAACAGGTCGATGTCAAGACCGATGTTGTAGCTTGCCGTGGTCTCCCACTTCAGGTTGTCGTTGGCGGCGTTGTTGCGGTTGTAACTTGACGAGCCCGCATACTGGCCTGTGGCATAACTGGTGATGAAGGCGTGGTCACTTATCTCCTGATTGCCTACGGTTCCCGCAGAGATGCGCAGCTTGAGCTGCGTGATGGCCTTGGCACGCTGCAGGAAACTCTCCCTGTCAACATTCCAGGAGAGTCCGACGGACGGGAAGTATCCCCAGCGATGGCTCTTTGCAAAGCGGCTGGAGTTGTCGGCGCGGAAGGTTCCCGTGAGGTTGTACCGGTCAAGCAAGGTGTAGTTCACACGTGCGATGATGCTGTTGAGCGAGGACTCTGACAGCCCTGACTGTGGCGGATAGACCTCAGAACCGTCTGCCAGGTTGTATTGTTTGAGCTCTTCGTTGGTGAAGTGAGTAGCTAGAATACTGTTCCAGGTTATGCTGCTTGTCTGACGGGTGAACCCGCCGAGCAGGTCAAGCCTGTGTATGCCCTGCCACGAGGGAGCCCACGTGGCGGTGTATTCCTGCTGCCACACCTCTACGTCACGGTGTCCTATGCCGCCGAGGCCGGTATTGGAAAGGCCGAGGGAGGTGTAGGAGGGCGAGAAGTAATTCTGCGTGAGCTGCTCGCTGTTGAGGCCAAGTGAGGCCCTGAACGTCACCTCGCCGAGGGTGTACGTCGCCCAGACGTTGCTGAGATTGTATTTGTTTATATTCTCTGCAACGCTGTTGCGCAGGTCGCTGATGGCGTTGGACGTCCTGTCGCCGATGGCGAAGTAAGCATACTCGAACGGGTTGTGGTAGTTGTAACTGCCATCACTTTCGTAGATGCTTACAACAGGAGGCGTGAGGAGACCATAGACGAAGCTGTTGGTGATGCCTGCCGAATAGGGCGAAGAGTTATAGACAACTTCCTCTGTCGTGGTGAGTCCCTCCTGCGTCGCCTTGCCAAACGTGCTGTTCACACCGAAGCGCAGGCCGTGCGTCAGCTCCCACTCGGTGTTGACGTGGAAGTTATAACGCTTGAGCCCCGAGCCAATGATGATACCATTCTGGTCCGTATAGTTGGCAGAGAAGGCATAGCGGTTCTTCTCCGAACCGCCGTTCACCGACACCTCGTGGCTCTGCCTGAAGGCTGAACGCAGCATAGCATCTTGCCAATCAGTACCTTTGCCGAGCTGGCTGATCTGCTCATCGGTGTATCCGCCCTTATTAAAATAGTACTGTTTCTGGAATGCTGCCCACTCCTGAGCCGTCATGAGGTCAAGCTTGCGGGTAGCATTGTCAACGCCTGCGGTGAATGTATAGCTAACAACGGGTTTGCCCGCGGCACCCTTCTTCGTCGTGATGATAATGACACCGTTGGCGCCCCTTGAGCCGTATATGGCTGTGGCACTGACGTCTTTGAGCACCTCTATCGAGAGGATGTCATTAGGATTGATGGTTGTCAGCGGGTTAAGGCTACCCTCAATGGCACCAAGCCCGGTCTTGTTATCCTCCGCACTACGGAAATAGATGAACCCATCCACTACGTATAACGGTTCGTTCGACGCATTGACGGAGTTGCCGCCGCGAATGCGGATGTTGCTGGCAGCACCCGGCTGACCGCTGGATGCCGTGACGGTAAGGCCCGCTACCTGTCCCCCAAGGGCGGCATCAAAGGTGGGAGCAACGCTATTCTCAAACACATCTGACCTGACGGTCGTGACACTGCCGGTCAGCTGAGTACGTTTCTGCGTGCCATACCCTACAACGACAACCTCATCAAGCCGGTGATCTTCCTCCACGAGGCGTATATTATAAGTGGTGTCACGGGCAGTCACGCGTGCCTGCTTGGGCTGATAACCCACATAACTAATCTGGAGTTCTGACGGAAAGCGATGGATGTCAATGCTGAAATGTCCGTCGAGGTCTGATATTACACCCTTCTTCTCCGTGACATCATAGATGGTAGCGCCTATGATAGCCTCACCGGTCTCCGCATCGGCCACTTTTCCCGTGACAGGAGTGGCCGACGCGGCAGCATAACCAATGACAAAAGTTGATAGTCCAAATAATCTCTGTACAATCTTCATACCTTAAATATCTTTTTTGAAATGTCTCTGAAAACTTTTGCAAAGGTACTGCCGTTCTGCCTTCCGGAAAATACCCACCCGCAGCTATTTCACATCACAAAGGTTTGGGATTATGACCCGTGTCATACCAAAATGATGTGAGGGAAATACCACCGCCAGGGTATTGTGTATGTCACATATTCTTTGTACCTTTGCACCGTCAAAACATCATAAACACAAATACACAAGACATGAACTTTATAATAGCAGACAATCAGGAACTGACACGCTATGCCATAGAACATCTTGTAGATGGCATAGAGGGCAAAACCGTGGAACATGCCCACGACAAGACCGAACTGACAGAGAAACTGAAGCGTCAGGAGAATAGCATCGTATTCTTAGACTATACGCTGTTCGATTTCTTTGACGTAGATAATTTCCTCATCGTAGGCCAGCGTTTCCCGCATACGCGATGGATATTGATGAGCGATGACCTCACGCCGCAGTTCCTGCGCTCCGTAGTTTATCAAAGCCACAACGTAAGTATCCTCTTCAAAGACGCGCCGCTGCGCGAGGTGACACAGGCCATACATTCCACGCTGAGAGGTGAGCGCTATATCTCGCAGCGCGTGACGGAAATCCTTCTCATGCGCCAACAGCAGGAATGGGAACAACAGACCATGCTCACACCGACTGAAGTAGAAGTGGTGCGAGCCATTGCACAAGGTAAGACAACAAAGGAAATTGCAGCAGAACGCTTCTCAAGCATTCACACTATCAACACGCACAGGAAGAACCTCTTCCGCAAACTACACGTGAATACGGCGCACGAAGCTATCAAGGCCGCAGTGAGAGCAGGCCTGATAAACGAAGCAGACTACTTCATATGAGAATTAATAAATTAATAATTCAAAATTCAAAATTCAGGATTACTTTCAAATTGAGAAATGAGAGTTGGAAATTATGATTACAGAAGAGCCTCACCGCGCAAGCTAATTCTGAATTTTGAATTATTAATTATTAATTTATTTCATTTCACCCTTACGACCGTCACTGAGTATGGAGCAACGGAGAGTTGAAGCTGAGGGGAAGTGAGTGTTACCTTCTCCGTCTTTTCTCCCTCCCACTCCTTTGTGCGGTCAGGAGTGTTGCCGCCGCACATCGTCTGTATTGACGCCACGACACTCTTCTTTGTTTTCTTGGATGTGGCATTACTTAGCTTTGCTGCCACCTCTTCTCCAAGGTCTATCGTCATGGTCGCCTCTTTAGGCAGCATGGAAACAAGCTTGATAATCACATCGCCCGTCTTACTATCTACCACTACCGAGCGGTCAATCCTATCCCTTACGCCCCTTTCCAGATCTTCCTGCGAGGGAGATTTCTTTTTGTCGGCAGCATCAGAGGAAGACTTTTCCACTGTGACATCCACCTTTGAGCCTACATACGTATCGCCGGCGTTATGACCGAACACGCGCTGCACATAGTAATTGGCCGTCGGGCGCACCTCGTTGTTATTGAAATAAATGAGGTCTGGAGTCCAACTGTAATGCTTGTCCTTAGCCAACAGAGGAGCGTATGACGACATCACAACCACATCGGCATTCTCCTCAAGGTGAGTCATATAGGCTGCCTCCACGAGGGCGTTGCTTACGTTGTTGCCCTTCGATGCCCATTCTCCCAGATAGACCTTCGGTCCCTTGCGGTCATATCCATCGTAGAAGTCACGATGACTGAAGTACCATCCGGGCAGGTTATAGTAATGCTCATCCACTATCTCAAGCATCTTCGCCTTGGCCTCCTGCCAGCCATACTCATAGTCAGAGCCCTCCCAGAACGGGCCGACAGTACCTATGACGGTTATCTCAGGATGTTTTGCCTTCACTCCTTCTATGAGGAAACGGTAACGCTCCATGAAGGTATCGCCCAGCATATCCTCATTGCCTATGCCGAGATATTTCAGGTTGAACGGCTTAGGATGGCCTGCCTTAGCTCTCATCGCCGCAAGCGGAGACTTCTTTGCATCGCCGTTAGCCCACTCTATCAGGTCAAGCAGCTCCTGCAGATACGACTCCATCGTAAGGTCCTTACCCATATACTGATATGGCGACGGCTTGCCTCCAAGGTCTTTCAGGAATGGTATGCCGCCCTGCTGACCGTTCTGCGGTCCTCCCTCATAGCCACCGCGGCCACTGTTCTGGCACGGCACACCGGCAGCAAGCACCGGTACAGGCTCCGCACCGATGTCCTCACAGAACTGGAAATACTCATAGAAGCCCAGTCCGCGTGTCTGGTGGTAATGCCAGATATTGTAGTCACCCTGCCTCTCCCACAGGTCTCCGATGGTGGCCTGCCAATGGTATATGTTGTTGATACCGTTGCCATGAGATGCACATCCGCCCGGGAAGCGGACGAAGCGAGGCTTCAAATCAGCGATAGTCTCAGCGAGATCCTTGCGCAATCCGTTGCTGCGACCCTTGTATGTATCCTTTGGAAAGAGCGATACAAAGTCCAAATCCAGTTCTCCCCGCTGCTGTGGTTCTATCACCAGCTCTGCCGACTTGGCATCTGCCGCAGCCTTGAGCGTTACGCTCTGCCTGCGCCACTCCTTAGTTGCCTTGAAAGTGGTTGAAGCCAAAGTCTTACCGTTCTCACGGAGGGACACCTTCACAGCGCCGCTTCCCTTCAGGAACAGTGACAGCTCATACTTGTCTCCGCCTTTCAGGGGGATGCCGTCAAAGCCCTCATTGACTATACTTCCGCCAACCTTCTCTGTCTTCAACTGGGCGTAGTGGGCATTATTACGATGCATTGGGGCCTGGGTAGAGACATCCACCGCCAAGCCTTCACCCTCCAGCCTCCACGCGGTCAGGGCATTCCAGTCCTTACGGTCGGCGGCTGTATATTCAAAGTCGCGGTTCTGAATAAGCTCCGCATACAGTCCGCCGTCGGCAGCATAGCTGATATCCTCAAAGAAGATGCCCATCAAGTCAGGCGAAATGTTCTTCTTGTCTGCCCAGTCTATCGTCAGCTTCGCATTTATCGCCGCGCAGTCTTCAGCGAAATGACGCCCCGTAGCGACATAGTTCTCCATCTCCTTACGCCCATTGGCTTCGCGCAGAGCCTTCTTCTCCTGCAGCGCCTTTATATATATATAAGGTACGCGCAAGGGCTTCTGGCTGTCTGCCTTGCTCTGACTGACGATACGCTGGAAGTCTGCCTCACTGGAAATGAGGTCATAGTCCTGCGGTTTCCACAGTATGAAGTCTGCAGACTCCGTCCTGCCCACCTCACGTTGCTTGAGGTCTGGGATGAAAGTGGCAGTAAACTTCTTACCGTCAAACTTCAGCACCGGGTACCACATCTTCTTCTGTGCCCCCCAGGGACCGTAGTCACTTTCAAAGACATTAGTTGCTATATGGTGCCAGTGTTTCTGGTCTTGCGACCATGCCACCTGTAATCCGCGTGCTCCGTCTTTGATGTCAGGTCTTACCCACACGGAGTCGGGACGATTAGCAAACGCCGGCAGCGCCAATAGGGCGGCCAAGAGGAAGATGTAGTGCTTCATTGATGAAGAAAGAATTAAAGCCCCCTCACCGCCTCATCCACAGGAGGAGTTGAGGGGGCTAATTATGAATTTTGAATTTTTAATTATTCATTAATTAGTATATTCCTGCCAAGACTTTATCTGAAGCGACTCAAGAGGCCTCTCGCAGAATGCCTTGATGAATGCAGACGCAAGGCGTGCATTGGTAATCAGCGGTATGTTGTGGTCGATGGCGCTGCGGCGTATCTTATAACCGTTGGTCTGCTCACGCTTGGAGTGGTTCTTCGGAATGTTGATGATGAGGTCAAAGGCATGGTCATGTATCATGTCCATCACGTTGCGGATGTCCTTATGGCTCTCGTCAGGCCAGCCCACAGGGATTGCCGTAATGCCATTGTCGGCCAGGAACTTCGCCGTTCCCTCAGTAGCATAGATGGTATATCCGCCCTTCTGAAGCGAGATGGCAGAGTCAAGCAGCGTTGTCTTCTCCTTTGTTCCACCGGAAGACAGCATGATACCCTTGTCGCGTGACGGTATCTTATAGCCTGTGGCAATCATGGCATTGAGCAGTGCCTCCTCGTATGAGTCACCGAGACAGCCCACCTCACCCGTTGATGACATGTCAACGCCGAGCACAGGGTCAGCCCCAGAGAGACGTGCGAAGGAGAACTGGCTGGCCTTTACGCCCATGCGGTCAATGTCGAAGGCCGACTTGTCGGCTTTCTGGAATGGCGCGTCAAGCATAATCTTCGTTGCCGTCTCAATGAAGTTACGCTTCAGCACCTTGCTGACAAACGGGAACGAGCGCGAAGCACGCAGGTTACACTCTATCACCTTTACGTCGCGGTCCTTGGCAAGATACTGTATGTTGAAAGGTCCGGAGATGTTGAGTTCCTTCGCAATAGCACGTGACATACGCTTTATCTGCCTGATGGTAGCGAACTTAATATCCTGCGCAGGGAACACCATCGTAGCGTCACCAGAGTGTACGCCGGCATACTCCACGTGCTCAGAGATACCGTATTCTATCACCTCACCATTCTGTGCCACACCGTCAAACTCTATTTCGTTCGTGTCGGTCATAAACTGGCTTACCACGACAGGGTATTCCTTTGATACCTCTGCCGCAGCCGCAAGGAAGCGCTGCAGCTCCTCGTCGTTGTAGCAGACGTTCATGGCAGCACCGGAGAGCACGTATGACGGACGCACCAGGACGGGGTATCCCACCTCGTCGATGAACTTCTTCACGTCGCTCATGCTGGTCAGTGCGCTCCACTTAGGCTGGTCGATGCCCAGCTGGTCAAGCATGGCTGAGAACTTACCACGGTTCTCGGCACGGTCGATGCTGACAGGGCTGGTACCCAGGATGGGCACACTCTGGCGATAGAGCTTCATTGCCAGGTTGTTAGGTATCTGTCCACCCACGCTGACGATGACTCCGCGAGGGCTCTCAAGGTCTATCACGTCGAGCACACGCTCAAATGACAACTCGTCGAAGTACAGGCGGTCACACATGTCATAGTCCGTGCTCACGGTCTCAGGGTTATAGTTTATCATAATGGACTTGTAGCCCAGCTTGCGTGCCGTCTGTATGGCGTTGACCGAACACCAGTCAAACTCTACGGACGAACCGATGCGGTATGCGCCTGAGCCGAGCACCACGACAGACTTCTCATTCTTGTAGTAGTTGATGTCATAGCCCTCCACCGCGTAAGTCATATAGAGATAGTTGGTCAGGTCAGGATGCTCGCTCGCAACGGTCGGGATACGCTTCACGGCAGGCAGGATGCCCAGCTGCTTACGGTACGCACGCACCTGAAGATTCTCTTTCTCCATATTTGTGCCTTCGGTCTTGAGGACAAAGCGGGCAATCTGGAAGTCTGAGAAACCCCATATCTTTGCCTGCTTCATCACGTCAGCAGGCACATCTTCTATCTTGTTGTACTCCTGCAGCTTGTGCTTGTAGTCCACGATGTTCTTCATCCTCTCAAGGAACCACGGGTCTATCTTTGTCAGTTCAAAGAGGCGCTCTATGGTGTAGCCCTTCTCCAGCGCCTGAGCGATGGCGAAGATACGCATATCCGTTGGGTTTGCCAGTTCCTCGTCCAGGTCATCAAACTTCACGTGCTCGTTGCCCACGAAGCCGTGCATACCCTGACCTATCATGCGCAGGCCCTTCTGCAGCATCTCTTCGAATGTACGACCGATAGACATTATCTCGCCCACAGACTTCATGCTTGAGCCGATTTTGCGCGATACGCCGGTGAACTTTGTCAGGTCCCAACGTGGAATCTTGCATATCATGTAGTCCAGCGACGGTGCCACGTATGCAGAGTTGGTCGTGCCCATCTCGCCTATCTGGTCCAGCGTGTAGCCTAATGCAATTTTCGCTGCCACGAATGCGAGCGGATAGCCCGTAGCCTTTGAAGCCAGGGCAGATGAGCGGCTCAGGCGGGCATTGATCTCTATGATGCGATAGTCGTTATTGTCGGCATTGAAGGCGAACTGTATGTTACACTCGCCCACGATGTTCAGGTGGCGTACACACTTGATGGTGATGTCCTGCAGCATCTTCACCTGCTCCTCGGTCAGCGAGCACGTCGGAGCCACCACGATTGACTCACCGGTATGGATGCCCAGCGGATCGACATTCTCCATCGAAGCGACGGTAAAGCAGTGGTCATTGGCATCGCGGATGCACTCAAACTCTATCTCCTTCCATCCCTTCAGCGACTCCTCAACCAGCACCTGCGGAGCGAAGGTAAATGCAGACTCTGCTATCTCCTTGAATGTCTCCTCATCGGGACACACGCCGGAGCCAAGTCCGCCGAGGGCGTAGGCAGAACGTATCATGATAGGATAACCTATGCGGCGCGCAGTGGCTATGGCATCGTCCATGTTCTCACAAGCCTGTGATACCGGCACCTTCAGGTTCACCTTGTTAAGCTCCTTTACGAAGAGGTCACGGTCCTCAGTGTTCATAATGGCCTCAACGCTTGTGCCGAGCACGCGTACGCCATACTCTTTCAGCACGCCGGTCTGGTAGAGTTCTGTGCCACAGTTCAGGGCGGTCTGACCACCAAAGGCAAGCAGGATGCCGTCAGGACGCTCCTTCTTTATCACCTCCGTAACGAAATATGCGTTCACCGGAAGGAAGTAAACCTTATCGGCTATACCCTCACTCGTCTGAATAGTTGCCACGTTAGGATTGATGAGCACCGAGCGGATGCCCTCCTCACGCAGAGCCTTCAACGCCTGCGAACCGGAATAGTCAAACTCTCCGGCCTGGCCTATCTTCAGAGCACCGGAACCTAATACAAGTACCTTCTTTAATTTGTTTTCCATTCTGTCGTTTGTTATGTTGTTATTAGTTTTTCGCCTATTTCGTGCAAAGTTAACACTTTTTCTTGAATTGAGAAAAAAATCAGGACAATTTCTTGCGTATCTAAAAACTTCATCGTAACTTTGCTTGTCGTTAGTCATCTTGGCTACCAAACCAATACTTACCAAACACAGAATGCACGACAAAAGAAAGACAACATTTTCAAACCATTAATGAAAAAGAACTACATAGAGCCAACTATACAAACTGTAAAGCTCCCAGGCAAAGGAATACTAACCGTAGTGGCATCGAATGGAGATACCTATAGAGTCCAAGACCTCGACACCGGAGCTCTGACCGGAGAAGAACAGAGCGAAGACAATACCCTGACAGAGAAGGATTTCCTATAACAAGACACACCGCATAGCCTAAAAAAAACATGTTCAGCCTAAAGAACCTCAATCTCATCTGCTCCATGCAGGAGCTCCAGGCCCTCCCGCAGGGCAAGTTGCTCATCAACACCATCAACGCCCACTCCTACAACACGGCGCGCAAGGACACTCCCTTTGCCGAAGCGCTGGAAGGCGGCGATGCCCTCATCCCCGACGGCATGAGTATCGTCAAGGCCTGCAAATGGATTGGTGCCAAGAGCCAACCCACCTGCCGCATTGCCGGATGGGACCTGTTCTGCTACGAGATGGGGCGCACGAAAGGCACGGTGATGTTCCTCGGCTCAAGCGAGCAGACCCTGCAGAAGATTAAGGACAAGGCTAAGGAACAGTATCCTGACCTGAACATCGTCACCTATTCCCCACCCTACAAGCCGGAGTTCTCACCCGAGGACAGCGCCGCGATGGTCAAGGCCGTCAACGATGCCAACCCCGACCTGCTGTGGATAGGCATGACAGCACCAAAGCAGGAGAAGTGGACGTACCAGCACTGGGCAGAGCTGGACATACACTGTCACTGCGGCACCATCGGCGCGGTGTTCGATTTCTTTGCAGGCAACATGCAGCGCGCCCCGCTATGGTGGCAGCAGCATGGTCTCGAGTGGCTGTACCGTCTTATCAAAGAGCCACGACGCATGTGGCGCAGGTACATCATAGGCAATGCCAAGTTCCTCTATTACATGATAGGGGAAAAATGATAAATGGTAAATTCCAAATTGTACATGGT
>DEKQ01000133.1:46925-49683 GCA_002353975.1 Prevotellaceae bacterium UBA2718 | reverse complement strand
ATGGTAAATGGTCAATGGTCAATGGTCAATGGTCAATGGTCAATGGTACATGGTACATGGTAAATGGTACATAAAATGATGTTACTTCCTTATTATAAAAAAGGAGTCATAGAGTGCGGCTGCGACGAGGCTGGGCGCGGATGTCTGGCAGGCAGCGTGTTTGCCGCTGCCGTGATATTGCCGCCTGACTACCACAACGATACCCTCAACGACTCCAAACAACTCAACGAAAGTACCCGCTATGCCCTGCGCAGCGAGATAGAGCGCAATGCAATAGCCTGGGCTGTAGGCACATGCACGGCGCGGGAGATTGACCGCATCAACATTCTGCACGCATCTTATCTCGCCATGCACCGCGCCATTGACCAGCTCAACGTAAGACCCGAGGCGCTCATCATTGACGGCAACCGCTTTGACCCATACTATCCCTCCATAGACCATAGCACCATTGACTGCTACGAAAACCAACCCATACTCTTCACCGAACCGCCCCTACCCCACACCACCATCGTCAAAGGCGACGGTAAATATCTCTCCATAGCAGCAGCATCGATACTGGCAAAGACCTACCGCGATGACTACATGAACCGCCTGGCAGAGGAATACCCGCAGTATGACTGGAAGCAAAATAAAGGCTACCCGACACCGAAGCATCGGGCAGCCATAAAGGAATACGGTCCTACGCCATACCACAGGATGACGTTTACGTTCTGAATGTGCGTTTTGTCCTATCGGAGCGACCGGCCCCGAAACACCATCCTTATACCATCGGAAAGTGGAGGTAGGTCTTTTGCGTTGTAAAAGACCTGCTATTACTGTGTAAAAGACCTACTATTACCGAGTAAAAGACCTACTATTAGGAGGTAAAAGACCTGCCTTTGCAATGCCCTGAAGCTGAGAGCGTTACAAAGGCCTTTTTTGAGTACTTTTCTTTAGTGCTATTCTCTGTAGCCGGAACCCCAGGCAGAGTGAAAGACAAAACCGATTGTTCGTTTTGTGCTATAAGGCATAAATCAGCATCATTCATGGCTGAAAAAACATGGCAACTTCCATGTTACTATTGTAAACCATTTAAGCCAAATGGTTAATCTATTTAGATTTTCGACTGATTTTCTTGTATATATCGAGTTAATTTTGTAGTTTTGCACCCAAATGTTATAGCCGTAAAATTTACAGATATAAAATTTCATGTTCACTCTTTACTTACAAACCGTCCGTCTCTCGTCATGCCGGCTATGCTGATATACATCTGCGTACACGAACTGTTATTGTAAAACTCCACCGTGGCGTTACCGTACTTATCCGTCATGACGTTAGGATTCCAATAGACCGTGCGGCGGTTCTCGTCATCATCGCCAAAGAGGTTCTTATAGTCATACCCTGCAAACGTCGTCTTCCTGACGCCCTTCTCCCTTTCACCATCATTACCGGGAGCAAAGAGATTAATCACCACGAAATTACGCTCCAACATCTCTTCATAGTTGATGTGTGGCTTTGCCTGATTGATGTCCTCTGAGACATACATCGAGACCACATCGTCAAGCATCAATGGGACATCAATACTCAGATTTGTCGAATTGTCATTGTGCAAAACATAGATCTCGTCTCCATTTTCTATTTTCAGATTATATCCCGTGATAGTACAGAAGCGTCCGTTCTTAATCCATATAATAGGTCTGTTCTTATATGTCAGCCCATCAGCCCACAACTTGAGATAATCCCTCTCAGGCTGCACTAAGTTTTGTGCAACGTACGCATCAACCTCAAACTCGGCCACATTAGCATAACTCATTACCTTCCGCGCATTGTACATAAAGGGATATGGGTGAAACAGATATGTCATCCTCTTTGTGGCATCACCGTACTTATTATATACTCCAAGTATCGGGTCGCTACAGTCATCTGTGCCATGGAAGAATGTATTCTTTCTCTTCAGCCACTCCATAAATCCTGGCATCTCTTCCCCTTTGTCTGCCAAGATGTCGGCCTCTTTCACACAGTCATAGTATATGTCCGCATGGCTGCGAACAAAACTCTCATCACCCCACAGTTTATCTATCAGTTTGCTTCGCTTGCCCTTCACATTCACGTTCTTCAGGCGGTGCTTGGCATCCACCGTTAGCGTCTCCATGTCGGGCAGCAGTTTCCATCGGTATATGCGTGTCGTGTCTATCGGCACACGCTCACACTCCTCCTTGCCCAGCATTCGCGGCGATGGTGAGAAGTTCCTGCTCAAGCCGATAAAATAGTCATTTGTCGTCCCAGGCTTCTCAGCCTTCAAATGCAGCTGATAGGTTCCGTGAATGTCCGGCATGGGGAAAATGAAATGTCCCTCGCTGTCTGTCATCACGCGTCCGCTGAGCGATTTGCCTGCCATGTTATACATCGTTGCCGTAACGCTCACACTGTCGGTGGTCAGCTGTGCACCCTTCTTTGTCTTCTTTGCCATAACGTGTCCCTCCAGCAGCAGTCCTTTTTCGCGCTTCGCGTTCACAGTGTCTGCAGCTTCTCTTGGCAGCCGGTCCTCTGCCATCATGTAATCCCTCACGTTCCCCGTCCTGCCATTGTGCATCGTCGCGACATCACACACCGCCACAGAAAGCATAGTGTAAGGCTCAGCATGAACCGTAAACCGCACCTTTCCATACGGCCTCACAAACTCATTCTCCGATTCTATGCTGATACCCTCAGAAATCTCTCCTACCCCTTTCTCTTTCGGAGCGCTCCACCCTTGGGGTGAGATGGATGACAACTCTTG
>DEKQ01000133.1:29567-46852 GCA_002353975.1 Prevotellaceae bacterium UBA2718 | reverse complement strand
GCATAGCTTATCTTCTCTATCGTTGGCTTTGAATAGTCACCCGGTGTCTTAGGGCGGCTGAAGATAGGTATCACCTTCGAGAAGCACGCCTCCGTGCCCCATCCCGTCATATACCTTGTGTATGCCCTCACCTCATAGTATCCGGAGTGCAGCGGCTTGTCAAGCAGAATATCTCCGCTTGCCATTCCCTTCACAATCTTCAGCTTACGTGTCTCAACCACCTCTCCTCCAGGTGTCAGCAGCTCAACATACAGCGTGCGGCTCAGGTCCGTAGGCTTATGCGTATCGGTCCTTGTCACATACGCCTTCAGCCATATCCTATCGCCAATGAAATACGCCGAATTATCCAGATGCAGGTATGCTCGCTCATGCACCGCCTCACCAGAGAATCCCTTGGCGGGAGCACCCTCCCCATTCGGCGAGGGCTGCGCAGAGGCTTTTGAATTTATCACCAATCCCTCCTCTATCGCCGTGCGTTGTATGAACGGCAGCGCAGAGGCAGTATTCCCTTCACGTGACTCCAAATAGGGAGAGTCGCCAGCAGAAACGATGGCATCCAGCAGATTGTTCTTTATCTCCTCGCCGTAAGAATGATGCAGGTTATACCGCTCCACGTTCACCATCACAGACTGTAACATCAGGCTGTTGCGCTGAAAGCTCAGATACATGTTATCCACCTCCGCATAACCATCCTCCGTGGCATAGTTCACGATGAACTTCACTTCCGCCGAGTGGAGCCTCGTTACGCGCGACACCAACGTCACCAGATAATACAGGTTCAGTCTTCCGTCAAATCTCTTCAGCGTATATGTATCGGCATCCACATATATCGTGCCGTCCATGATGGTCTGAGGTGCCGTATCCCTGTGTTTGAAGTGATACACGAGCAGCGTCTTCCCTTCCTCATCCACCACTTCCTTTTCTATCTCATAATACTTCAGCCAGTCATTGCGTGACAGGTTCTTAGACAGCGGCGTGATATAGTCATGAAACGCCCACACATCGCGTATCTGCGGGCCAAGGGAATAAATCAAATTCACGTTAGTATTCTTCAGCGACGAATTGCTCTCCTCTCCCTCTTCGTCCAAGGAGTAGAACTTCCCTGAGCATACCTTGATACCCCTTAGGTTCACCGCCTTCTCAGCCTTCAGGAAACACTCTATCATCTCGCTCTGGTCATCATTGTTCAGCATCACGCGGTTAAAGTAATGCGCATCCTTATTCCCGTACTTATGATAATCATCCGACAGCTTCTTCCTGATCTTCTCCAGCGTGGTCGATTCTGAACTCACCACCACCTCATGCAACATCTGCTGAGCCTCCTGCATCATCACCTTTTGCGACAGATTCCGGGCCTTCATCCTCACGGTCTTAAAACCCACAAACGAGAATGTCAGTTCCTCTTCCCCGTCTGCCCGCAGTTCAAACTCGCCATCACCATTAGTGATGGTCCTGTTTGTCTTCGATGTCCCCACGGTAACACTTGGCATTGGGTCGCCGAAATCATCCACCACCTTCGCATGCCACACCTTCACCTCGGCACTCATGCTGCATGCCATACACATCAGCACCATCATCAGCATCATGCGCAAACTCCCTCGTCTCATAACTCCACGGTTCATATACTTGATAGAAAAGATATTTTTGATTTAATTTACTCGGATGTCAATTATTGTAATAGGCGTGCCCCTCTGTGTCTATGCCGCAGGCAGAGACCGTCACCCTCGTCTCGCGACAGTTGTTATAGAGTGTCGTGGTAAAGCGTCCGTCAGCCTCGGGCTTGGCATTCGGGTTCCAATAGAGCGTGCGGCGATAGTCCTTCGGCTCCGTGGGGATGGCCTTGGAATAGTCCGGCGAATAGTATTCCTCGGGGTATGCTATGCCGTCGAGCACGTAGCGGCGGTCACGGTAGGTGTAGCGTTTAGACCCTTCGGGCATAGGCACGAAGTCAAGCGTGATGTCAGGACTGTGGGTATCTACGACGGCTCCGGAATCGGTGCGCAGCTCATAGTCAGTGAACGCGCGCACATCCTTCAGGTTTGTCAGCATAGTGCTTTGGAACACGGCAAACGATGTGGCAGGCTTGTCATACTCATTGCCTGTGGGCAGGTAGTTACGATAGAACGAGGTGCCGTTGACGATAGCACGGATATTGAACATATTGCGACGCCCCATGTTGCCGCACAGGTAGGTCGCAACAGCCAGAGGCATACGCGTAGCGTCATAGACACCAAGCATCAGGCCATAGTCTGAGACGTCATTATATATAGAATAGATGTCTCTTACCAACGCCGGTTTGGTCATGTCTATCCTGCGCTTGCCGCGACGGCGGGCTTTCACGATGACCGTCTGCAGGCGATGATCACCGGCCAGTTTGCTGTTTTCGGGGATATTCTCATCATCCTCATCAAAGAACTGCAGCTCAGGGGAGTTGACCTGATACCACGAGTAGGGCTGCGAGAAGATGGGGAATATCATGTCGCGCTTTACGAAGTAGTCAGGAATGCGTCTCTCGTCAGTGAAGTATTTGTCTTGGGCGGCGAGATTTTTGCTGGCAGAGTCTGCTATGTTGTATGCCTTGACAAAGAGGATTGCCTTGTCGTAATACTCCGGCAAGTTGAATATGAAGTGTCCGTTTCGGTCTGTACGCGCTGACGCAACGGCAAGATCGCCGTCCTTAGTGAGGTTGGCCTCAACTATGACGGACCGCATGACATGTCCGCTGCCTAACTTCACATCGTTCTGCGAGCCATACTCCATCTCGTCGAAGGAAGGACCGGTCTCGATTGATGATTTAGAATCGACATCCTCCTCTTCGGGATTTATGAGATCAAATGTATTGCTTTCACCTCCGTGACGCACAGTAAGTTCATCTTCTGCCAAGCCCGTGGTAGTATAGGCAGACTTACCTGCATTTCTGAAGCTTGACTCTTCGGCTATTGAGGCGATGTCGGGCACGGTGAGCACTGTTCCTTCGAATGTGAAGTGTCGCTCCGGGAGGTAGCGCAGCTGCTTCTGCCTCTTATACCTGCGCCAGCCCTGCACCTTCATCAGCAGGTCCAGATTCCGCGCAGCCTTGGCGAGCGTAGCGGCATCAGACTCTTTGCCTCCTTTTGCCATAGGGAAATACTGGGCAGGATATGGGATGAAGCCCTTCAGCTCGGAGCTCAAGAGCATGTCGGTCATTATGTTTCCGTCGTCGTAGCCCGGCTCGTCGGTCTGTGCATCGTGTACGGAGATGCTGACGGTAGGCAATGGCACGTCGCTGCTGACTTGCAACTGCATGGCGGCGTAGGGGGCAACGGTGGTGGTCTTGCCTACCGCACCGCCATCGGCAACAGTTGTCAGCGAAGCCTGCAAGGGCTTGCCATAGTCGTTGTTGTTCACAAAGAACAGGCGAGATGCCAATGGCTGGGCGTCTGCGCCATATACTATCAGTTCGTTGACACCCGTTGGCAGACCGTTGAGCTGCACCGTTGTATTGCCGCTGATGCGCTCAAACTTCATCAGTTTTCCGCGACACATCACCGTATAGGCAGCAGCATTGACGCCTTTGCTGCGTATGTCGGCACTGTGCTTGGCGGCATTGTAAGCCACCGTGGCACCGCTCTCCTCGGCCTCGGGCAAGGTGAAAGTCCAGTCGCGGTCATTCCAATGCAGCTTTAATGTGGCGGAGGAGCCTTGCGGAGTGATGTTGAAATCGCCCTTTCCGAGATGCGATGTCTTAACGATACGACCATCAGAGAGTTTGCCCTCTATGTCTATAAGCTCGCCGTTGTTGTCCTTCACCTCAAAGGCGACGTTGCTCGTCAAGCCCTTGACCAAGTGCCCGCCCTCGGGATAGAAGGTGACGAAGAGGGACTTATGCTCCTTCAGCACGCGCTGCTTAGGGCGCTTGGACATATAGCGCTCAGTGAAATCACCCGTTGTCTTGGGCTTCTCATATACGGGAAAGACGCGGGAATACAGGCCCTCAAAGTCGCGGAAGAAGTCGGCAGCGGCCTGAACGCCATAGAATTTCAGACGGTCATTGGGGGTATAATCCTTATGCGTCACATTGAAGTTCAGCTGCCATCGCGTGTAGGCCCTCACCTCATAGTAGCCGGAATAGAGCGTGTCGGTCAGCGCAAACTGTCCGCACGTAGCGCCATTGGCACTGACGGGGATGTGCTGACGCTCTACCACATAGCCGTCAGGAGATAGCAACTCCACATAGAGCAGCTTGGAATAGTTGGTAGGTTTCAGGTTGTCAGCCCTAACGACGTAGGCCTTATACCACAGTGTGTCACCCAGAAAATAGCAGTTATTATCCGTATGGATATAAATTTTCTCCTGCACCTGTGGTTTGGTCTCAAGCAGCTGTTGCAGCTCATCAAGTGCATCAGCGCTCATTGCCAACGGCAGGAGCAGGAGAAATGATAGTAATGTCTTCCTTAAAGTCATAGTATTATTCAAGTTCCGCTTTAATGCGCCCCGAAGGGGCAATCTGCTTATAGCCCAAGGCTACGCCTTGGGTTTTGATGTGGTTCGTAGCTTGCGCCCTGTAAGGGCAAAAGATTTTCATACTAAAGCCTGCACCCATCGGGGCTATAACGCACACCGTCCTTCTCTATCACGATGCGACCATTCTCAAAATACTTTGAAGGCATCTCTGCCTCTGAAGCATTCTTGTCTGTTATGTGGTCAATGCCTGTGATGACATCGCCAGCCTCTAACTTTATGCAGTCATACATGATACCGTCCTTGCTTCCAGCTCCGGAGAGTCTGAGCTGTATGGTATTCTCACCCACCTTCAGGCCGGTATTGACAAAGTCGGTGGTGAAGACATAGTGGCGTCCGCTGTTCAGAGCACTGCGATATACGCAGGCATCGTTCACGCCGGGCTTCCATGTGCCGCGGGAGGTACCGTTGACAGTTACGGTGATCTGTGAGCCTGTGCCGCTGCAACCGGCAATGGATGCGGTGAGATGTACACGGCCTGCGGGGCGTTGGTCAAGGTTGAACTTGATGGTCCACGTGCCGCTGTTGCGAGTCTGGGCATAGTACCAGTCTTTGTTCTCCTTGCTCTCACCGATGGTGTAGGTCAAGCTGCTGGGCACTTTCTCCCACAGACCATACTGGCGAAGCTCATCACAGAAATTGAACTCATCGCTCCTGCGGTTGTTCTGACCTATCATCCAGAGCATCTGAGTGTATTTCTTTGGTGTCCACGTAACGGTGCCAAGGTTATTCTCGCCTGCCACTACGGTGATGTCATCCTGCTCCAGCATGTCAGTCACCTCGCCAGCCTTGGCGTAAGCGAAGAGGTTGTAAGCATCGGGACGCACGTTCTTTATCTCGAAGTCGCCGTTCTCGTCTGTCAAGGTCCAGAACTGGTAGCCATGCATCATCTCTATAGGCTCCTTACCCTTCTCCTGTGCCAGGATGATACGCACGCTGTCGTTGCGCTGACCGGTCGTGACATTGAGATGGCCGCGCACCGTGCCACGCTCGCGGGGATAGAGTTCGTTCTCAAACCACTGGTAAGGCCACTCCTTAGCTTCTGCAATCGCTTGGTTGCGAGCGTATGTTACTGGATTCGTACTGTATGTAGGGCAAATGACGAACGGTCCATAAAGCTTCTTCTCACCGTCATTGAGCACCATCGCCTGACCGCCGAAGTGCTCACCCTGAAGCATCTGGATAGTAATGGGCGACTTGCTGGTGGCGTGGACAGTAAGTTCCTGACGGTCACAGCCGCCGTTGAGCCACTCATAGCTGACGGGGATATTGTAGATGCCATGGTATTTGCCGTTGCTCAGTCCGTGCAGCGTGTCGCGCTCTATGTAGTTTGCCCAGTTGTACTTGGTGTAGATGCTACCGTCAGCCAATGTGTACGTGGCATCCTGAACCTCATTCTGCTCTGCCACAGCCATCTCGCTATTGGATGGTATCTTGCCGTTCATGCGGTAGTCCACATAGCCGTAGAGCAGCGACTCCGCAGTACGGGTACATACGCGGGCTTCCTTGATAGGCTCGCTGGCAGAGGTGGCGGTGCCCGTAGCTATTACGTAGGTGTAGAGTTTCTGTACACCCTTGCGCATGATGAAGCCCTGCTCAAAGATGGTGTTGCCGCTGGTGGCACTATAGAGCACCTCGCAATAGTCAGGGGTGTTCTTGATGACCTTGATGGCAGAGGGGCTGAGTCCCTGATTGCCATTGGCTGTGGTATAGTCAAAGTATATACCATTGCTACCCAACAACTCTGTACCTCCGAGGGTCAGCGAGCTCACGCGTCCGCTACTGTTAATCTTTGCTACAAGCTTGCGGGTGCCAATAGTGTTGGTAATTGTGGTACTCATACCGCTGACGCTCATGGTCAGATCATCTGCTTTGGCCATGCCAACCGACAGCAGAGCAAAGTATATCAGGATAATTGTTTTCTTCATTGTCATTAGTTTAGATATATCGTTATTTTTCAATTGTTTACTTTCGATTATAGATAAGCTCAAGCCCTTGTTTTTCGTAGAAAGGAAACTTACGGTCACTTGAAATAAGCGGCAGTTTCATAGTAATAGCCTGAGATATAATAACGTGGTCTGAAGGGTCATTGTGTTCTTCAGCTTTATTGACAACTAATTTTGCCATCGTTCGCATGACTTCCATATCTACCGGAATTATGCGTATGTTATAATCGTGTTCTATGGTTTCAATCAAGTCAAGAGGCGAATCGAAATATCTTGAAATAAGTTTACCCGCCCTGTATGCTACTATCAACTCTCTAACTGACTCCATACTCATAAGGAGTTCCGTTTCGTAATCATCTAATATCTCATTGACATCACGACAAACGCTTTCCCTGTCGTTCGTGGCAAGGAATGTGAATATATTTGTATCTATCAAATAGCGTCCCATCAGTCCCGCAGTCTCACCTTCGAGTCTGAATCAAAAGAGAAACCCGGAATCAATTCTATGGTGGGTCCCATTCTCAAAGCCCTATCCCATGGACTGAGTTTTTCCTGTCTTTTGTTTGTTTTCATCATCACAGAATGTTCCTTTTTTATGAAAGGAATAATGAGGAATTAAGATTTTTTCCATCTTTTATTCCACATTATTCCTTCATTATAGATATTTACTTGCGTCTTACTTCACCTNNGGATATAGATGTATAAAAGACGTAGTTTACTTCACCTGTGCACCAACGGCGTTGAAGGTGCCGGCAGCAGTCTCAATGAGAATCTGACCGTTCTTAGCTACCTTGCGGACAGCGGTCTTCTCATCGGCAGCCTTAGCAACCACGATACCGTCAGGATCATCAGGAGCATCGGTAGAAGCATAGATCATGATTACGTCAAGGCCCTTGTTGTCACTGCCTCCGGCCTTCAGGGTAATGTCGGTAGGAGTCTCGATTGTGATGAGATCAGTCTCTGTCTCAGTCCAGTTGGTAGCATTGGCTGTGAGATACAGTTCGTTCTCCTCACCCTCGCCCTTAGTCAGGACAACCTGATGGCTTGCTGTTCCGTTGGCATCAAATACAACACCACGGATCTTATATGAGCCAGGCTGCAGGGTAACGAGCTTCATATCCTCTGCCAAGTAGGCAGCCTTACCCATTGAAGCACGGATAGCAGCATTGGCATGTGTGCAGAGAACTGCATTCTCCAGGTCCTCACCCTCAGAGAGATATACAACACCGGTAAAGTCGGTCTTCTTATATTTGACAACGAAGGTAGTATCCTCGTTCTCACCACCATTGTTCTTCAGGTCGAAGACTTCTTCAAACGGACTACCCTTGGAGCCGTGTGTATAAGCATTGCCCTCGCTGTCTATAAGCCAGTATGGGTAGTTCACCTTAACATTAGAACCTGTGGTTCCTTCCTTCTTGGCAACGAGTTCCTTAAGATCTACAGTCTTAGTATCATCAGAATACTGTGCGATTACATTGTAGTTACGGGCAACCTTTGGCATACCTTCTTCAATGTTAATAGTCTTCAACAAGCAGTTGCTGAAACGGAAAGTGATGTCACCGTCAACCTGCGCTTCAAACTTGTAGTTTGCATAACTGCTACCCAGCCAAATAGAGTCAGCAACGCCGGAAGAAGAAACGATTCCGTCAGTAGCAATAGCGGCTGCATTCATTGCCTGAATGCAGGTCTGTTTTGTAGCACTACCCTTTGTGGCACGATTGGCGTTGAATACAATTATATCGCCAGCCTTACAATCAGGGATTACCATGTACTGATTCTTACCATTGAAAGAGATTAAATCCTTATAAGAACCCTCTGTATCACCGACATAGAAAGCTTTGTTACCAAACTTAAATGACAGGTCTTCAGTCATTGGCAGTACTGTTCCGTCGGGCAGCAAAATCTCTTCATAGTTACGTGCAGGCACATAATAGCGGTGAGTTGTTGCATCATTTTTAGTAATATCCATGTACTTGGTCTCATCAGCTCCATCAACCGCAGGATTAGCAGAACCCTCTGCCTTTATTTGAGCAGCAGATGCCTCGTCAATCGTAAATGTCCATGACATCTTACGCTCTGCACCACGGGTAACGAAGTGAAGTACATAGCCGCCTTCAGCAGCACACTCTTCACCACCGACCTTTACAGAAGTAATAGTCAGAGCATATTCAGTAGAAGGCTGAAGCTCATACTCTGCCAGGTCGAATGTTACGCCGCTGGCAAATGTGCCCTCAACGCCATCAAACTCGGTACCCTCAAGACCGAAGCTACCTTCGATTACGAACGATGCACTCTCGTCAACACCTGTTACATTAGGGAATGTTACAAGAATTTTACCTGTTGTAGGGCTAATCTTCTTGCCCTCACCAAGGCTGAACTTGATGTCGCCCAGCACTACCTGTGCCATAGCGCACATGCAGGTGAGGAGCATCACTAAGGAAAGAGTAAAAATTCTTTTCATAAACTGTTTGTATTTATTTAGTTAGTAAACTGTTTGTTGTCAACCGATAATGTCAACGCAACACGTTGCAAAGTTACGAAAAATTTGTTACATACCAAAGAAAAAGTAACAAATCTGCATCATTAGCCGAAAAAACAACAAGAAACAACCGTGGCTGATTACTGGATATTCATGTTGCAAACAACACAAATGACCATTAATCAGCCACGGTCTGTTGTATATATATTTCTATCTATACCTTATTTATATGGCAGGTAGCAGTTCTGGGTCGTTATGCCGGCTGCATTGTTCTGCAGCATGTGGCTGAGCCAGGTGTCACCGAAGTTGCCTGAGTAGGTGCCGGCCTGATTCTTGTGCAGGGCCAGACGGCGCAGGTCAGAGTAGCGAGTGCCCTCGAAGGCAAACTCCATGGCATACTCATCGCAGAGCAGGTCTTCCATAGCGTTGATGTAGTCCTCCTTGGTGTAAGAAGGTGTGCCAAGGTTGAACTTAGCATAGATGTCATCAATCTTTGCCCTTACCACTGTGTTGAATCGGTAAGTTGAATTGATATAGTCAACAGCACCTGCACCGTGAGAATGAATACCCGTGAAAGCCTTTACAGTACCGTTACGGAATATCTCAGAGTTCTCCTGAGCCAGGAAAGGCAGCGTGGTGGTCAGCAACTCGTACGCATCCTGACTGAGGTAGTAGTTATCATCGATGTGAGAATTCTCTGTATCGATAACCCTGTTGCCCTCTTCATCAAGGATTAAATTACCTTCCTCATCCCTCTGATATACCACATAGCGGCGATAGTTAATCAGCTCTGTATGAATACCATTCTTCAGCACGGCAAAGGCTGCATCGGGGTATCCCATGCGGTTGAGAGCCTCGGCAAGGTGGAGCCAAACGGTGGTAACACGATAGAGCGTGATGTAAGCTGTTGAAGGCTTCTCACAATAAACGTAAGAAGAGTCTTCACCGACACCCTGATTGATGATGCATGCTCGCGCATCACCAAGAGGTGCATTCTTGATGCTCCAGTACTGTTTGCCGACTGTAGATCTTTCTGTGTAGTAGTAGTACTGGGCAGTGCGGGCAGAGTCGCAGTATGTCTTGGATGGAACTACCTGAATCTCCTGTGTCTTAGGACAGTTAAATAATCCTTCATACGGAGTCTTCACATCACCATTCTTGTCTGTGCCGTAGTAACTGTAGCCAAACGTAGCCGGTATGTCTGTGGTCTTACCCTGGGTATAGTTCACTGACATTGGTATATAAGATATTACATCACCAGGCCATGAGCTATGTGTGAAAGAGCTTTCCCAGTTTGGAGCATTCCATAGCGTTGACTGCTGCGACGCGTTATAGTCTGCAGGGAAGTCCGTCAGATTCTTGAAGATAGGACTGTAGAACCTATAGTTAGTAGTTAAGAAAGTAACGTAGCCTACAGCGGCAAGTGAGAGATTGTGTTCTCCCTGATAGCGCAGATACTGGTAGTAGCACTTGGCAGCTTTCTCATACTCGCCGAGCTCCAGATAGATATCACCAAGCACCACATTGAGCGGAATGAAGCACCTTGCTGGATTGATGTACTTTGTAATACTGTTATCCCAGTTCAATTTACCAATGGAGCGTGATGACTGATTGAAATTAGGAACATCTATCTGCTCATCAGAGTAGCGTGCCTTCAGTTTCTCCAGGTTCTCTGCCTCGCCTGCAAGGATTGTTGCGTAAGACGACATTGAGGTGTTGGAGTTAATCTGGTCAATAGTCGTCACAGGCTCTGTAACGTATGGCGCACTGCCATACTGACGTGCCAGCTGCAGATATGCCCAAGCGCGGAATGATGCCACTGCGGCATACTCGTTGCACACGACGTTGCGCGAACCGGTTGCAAGCGTCGTGTCGCGGTGTGCCAGATAGTAGTTACAGTTGTTGATTACCTTATAATAAAGGTAAACACTGTCATACTTGTTGGTGACATCAGCCGTGAAGGACGCAAGATTCTTCAGGTGTGTGGTAGCCTTGCTTGTGGTAGTTACCAAGTCGCCGCGCATCTCGTTCTGGAAGTAATACTGGTCAGCGAGTTGCTGCATGGCCTGCATGATGCCGTAAGCATAGAAGACAGAGTCGGTCTTCTCGCTGAGCGAAGGCTCAAACAGCTGGCGCGAGCTGTCAGACTCGAGCACATCGGAACAGCTTGTGGTTCCGAATATGCCGAGCACTGCAATGATTGAATATAATATCTTTTTCATATTAATTGTGCATTCATTAGAGGTTAATCTTAACACCCATAGAGAACATACGTCCCTGAGCGATGTTTCCACCATCGATGCCCTGATAGAGCTGGTTGTTGCTTACAGAGAACTCTGGGTCGTTGCCGGTGTACTTAGTGATGGTGAAGAGGTTGCGGCCCTCAGCCCATACAGATACGCCCTGCAGCCAAGACTGCCATGCCTCTGGGATGGGCACCTGATAGGTGAGCATGAGGCTCTTCAGACGCATGTATGAACCATCTTCTATCCAGCGGTCAGAGAAACGGTTGTTGCCCATTGGGTCACCGTATGTCACCTTTGGAAGATTAGTTATCTGACCCTCGTAGCGCCAATGGCCTATTTCAGCAACCTGCTGGTTGTAGAGTGTAGAACCGCTGTTGAGGATTGAGCGCTGGTAGTTATATACGTCGTTGCCAACAGTATAGTTGAAGGTCATGCCGAGTGTGAAGCGCTTCCATGTGAGGTTGAGGAAGACGTTACCATAGATACCTGGGTTAGGATTGCCAATGATTACCTTGTCAGCCTCGTTTATCTCACCGTCACCATTCTGATCTACGAAGTTCATGTCACCGGCAGCGAAGTATTTCTTTGCTCCGGTCTCGTCAACGATATACTTACCTGAAGCGGCTGCCTCTTCGCTGGTAGCGAATACGCCGTTGGTCTTATAGCCGTAGAATACGCCTACAGGGTTGCCGACAGAGGTGAGGATGTTCTTGTCACCATAGATAGAAGATGTGAAGTCACCGTTAGCCAGTGCCTTAACCTTGTTGCTGTAGTGACCCATCGTGGCTCCGAGCTCAAGATGCCAGTCCTTTGTAGCGATTGGCTTGCCGTTGATACCCATCTCGAAACCGACGTTGCGTACCTTACCGTCGTTGGTCCAATAGTTATTGATACCGCCGATTGGGTTCTCGAAGGTCTTGAGAGTCAGCAGGTCGCTGGTGTTGTGAACGTAGAAGTCGAACCTGAAGCCCAAGCGGTTGTGCAGGAAGTTGGACTGCAGACCGAAGTTGAACTTGCTGGTTGTCTCCCACTTTATCTCCTCATTACCCACGTTCGTCAACTGGATACCAATCTCGGTGTAGTTGTAACGTACGGTATTGAAAGAGGTGCGGGCAGCGTAGTTGGAGATATCATCGTTACCGCTCACGTCAAAGCCGGCATTGAGGCGCAGGTAATTGACGAAGCCATCCTTCGGGAACCACTTCTCGTTAGTCATCACCCAACCGAGCTGTACGCTTGGGAAGACGGCCCACTTGACTCCGAACAACTTCATACCGCCCTTGGCCTTGGAACCGAAGCGGCTGTTTGCCTCACCCAAGAGAGATACTGTAGCGAAGTATTTGTTCATGTAGTCATAGTCACCGGAAATGTACATCTGCATGTTCTTCCATACATCGTCAGCGCCAGTAACCTTTGAATACACGTCATCACCTGCCTTAAGCTGCGGGTTCTTATCGTCCTCACCCTTGGTAGAGTACTGCGTGTTGAGGTCGCTATTGTCAAATGAGAAGTAGTTGTAGCGGAAACCAGCCATAGCGTTGATGCTATGAGCACCGAACTTCTTGTTCCAATCTACGTGCGTATTGCTCAGGATGTTGGTCTCCTTAGAGAAGATAGACGCGGTCTTTGAATATACCGTACCGAGGTTCTCGATTGCGAATGAAGGCAGACCGATGTTTGGACGGTAGTAAGCCTGAGAGTTACGGTTCAGATAGTAGCTGAAGTGTGAAGATACCTTCCAGTACTTGTTGATGTCGTATGTAGGTGTGATCGTTACATTGAAGAATGTATTCTCGTTACGGTTCTTACGCTCACCGGCACCGTTGTCGAACAGAGCCAATGGGTTGGCAAGTGAATAGTTGCCATTCTTCAGCGTGCTGTAGAGATCATCCGCATCAGAGATCAGTGATGTGAAGTTCTCAATGTTCTTGTTATACTGATAAGGATTGAGCAGTGGGCTCTTTATCAGTGCCAGGAACGTAGGCGATGTCACTGTACCAGAACTGAGATTTGGCAGTATGCCATCGTCCTGAAGGTTCGTATTGGAACGAGAGAACGACATATCAAACTTGGTGTGCAGGTTGTACAGCAGGTTGATATCAGTGTTGAAACGCACGTTGATGCGGTCATAGCTGGTCTCCTTGACGTTCTTCATCGTCTGGATGTAGGCAACGGAGAGGTTATACATACCGATGTCATCACCACCCTGCACGTTGATGCTGTAGTTGTGTGTCAGCGCTGTGCGATACACATAGTCCTTCCAGTTGGTGTCATTGTGGTAGGTGTTATAGTAGTAACCGTCCTTTGCATCGTTGAGGAAGTTGAACTGCAGTGGGTTCGTGATGGAACCGATGCGCTGCTGCACTTCTGGAATTGTACCGAGCATCTCAGTGGCATAGTTACGATACTGCGATGCATTCATCATTGTAGGAGTCTTAGGAAGGTAAGTCCAGCCCACACCGACCTTTGCATCAATACGTGTAGCCATAGACTTACCACGCTTGGTATTGATGAGTATCACACCGTTGGCACCGCGTGCACCATACAGTGCGGTGGCATTCTTCAGCACTGTCACCTTGTCAATGTCTTCAGGAGCTACTGTTGACAGCATATTGAAGATGTCGCCGAGGTGAAGTGACTCACGGTTGCGCTGCATATCCAGCTCTACTCCATCAAGGATGACAAGCGGCTGAGAATTAGCATTGATAGAACTGATACCACGGATGAACATTGCAGCGCCCTGATCCAGGTTGCCTGAATGCATTGTGGTGTGAATGTCGCCACCAAGTTTCTTAGTTATCTCCTCATCGATGGTCAGGCCATTGCCGTCAGAGATAAAGCTGTTCTGAGCCGTAATCGTGGTTCCGTCCTCATACATTGAGGCGAAGGCATTGCTAAGCAAGTTAACCTTCACTTGCTGCAGAGAGTCACCCGCGATGATAGACACCTGCTGTGACAGATACTTAGGAGCCTGCACAAAGAGGGATGTGGCGAAGGTAGGCACCTTGATGGTAAACTTACCTTCGGCATCGGTCATGGCAGCATAACGGTTGTCGTTGAGAGTCTGAAGGCGAACGCCTGCGACAGGCTTCTTCGTTGCATCGTCAACAACAACACCCTGCACATTGATAGTAGGATTATTGTCAACGACGACGGAGCGCTTGGGGGCCTTGAGGCCTGTGCTCTCCTCTTCATCGAACTCATCCTGTGCAATAGCCACTGTGCTTGCTGTCAAGACAATGGCACAGAGTGAGAGTCTGAGACTCTGACGCTGTAGGAAGTTATATATAGTACTTTTCATATTCGTCATCATTCTTTATTTGCCCAATAGTCATTATACTCCTTCGGTATGAGATAGACACCGGCAACACGCATCTGCTGCTCGTACTTGTTACGGTTAGACGCAGAGGTGTAAGTCTTAGTGTGCATCATCATAAGGCTTGGATATGCATTAGTTCCGGCATAGCAAGCTGGGAATGTAAACTCACCCAGGTCTATGACGTTTACACGTCCCGGGTCGCCCACATACGTCAGTGTTGCAGTGCTTTTACCGTCAGCGGTAGTAACCTCGTAAGTCGATCTTGCGCCCTCTGGCAGCACTGTATATTGCTGCTTATTGTTTGCATCAGTCCAGCTGAGGTAGAAGCGCAGATAATATGGCTTCGGCGTAGTTGCGGCAAAATCATTAGAGATCTGGTCAGGAACTGTTATTACATAGATGTGGTATGTAGCAGAACGTACGCCGTTAAGTTTGAAGTTCAGCTCTGGCTTACCTGTAGTACCGTCAATGTTGGTGCTGTCCACCGCATAGTAGGTGAAGAACTTCTCCTTTGCAGGGAAGAGCCACTGGTTAAACATCTTTGGCACCTTGCTGAAGAGAGTATCACGACGTTCCTTCAGATCGTCAAGAGGTATGGTCTTTTTCAATGTAGAAGGCTTTGAGTCCTTTACCTTCAGAGTCTGTTCAGGCATTGTGGAAACGACACAAGGCACATACGTATCCCATGGATAGTAAGTGAGAGAATCTACCACACGGGCTACGCCGTTACTCATCTCGTCCATGTCAACAGTGTGATTCAGTATCTCCTGACCGTTCTGCAGGTAGTTACCGGGAGTAGAGAGCAGTGAGTCACTTGGTGCTATTGTACCCAAACCAAACAGAGCCTGATTGCGTGGAGTAGAGTTAGAGAACACCAGATTCCTTACGATGTTACGGCAAGTCAGTGAGTCCTGGAACTCGCTGGTGGTCGTAGCAGCCTCGTCAGCCTTGGCTGTGGTGGCTGTTGTAGAAGATGCTACACTTGTCTTCTTTGACAGATCCATGTAGTCCATCTTGGCGATGTACTTGTAGTATGGAGCTATCTTAGCATAAGCAGCCTTCCACGCTTTGTCGTTCGGAATAACCATACAGTAGGTAGAGTCCTCATTGTCAAGGCTTGCACGCATGATGCTGGCAATAACAGTATTCTGCTTTCTCATCACAGAGTCCAGATAAGTCTGCTTACCATCCTTGATAGGACCGATGACTGAATTGTTCGGGTCAAGGACTTCGATGTCATACTTCTGAACATACTTCTTGAGAGAGTCACAACCTTCGAGGTTGTCGATATTCTCATAGAGATTGCTGAAGAACTCAGAGTATCCGCTAATCTTGTGCATCACGCCGTTAGATGCCGGCAGGTTGACGTCTGTATAGGGGAATTCATCAAATGATGTCTGCGTGAAGTCGTGGTGCTTCAGGTTCAGCGACACAATTGTTTTCTTCTCCAAAGCAGATGATACCGGATAGTTGTACTCCGTGATGTGCTGCTGAATGAATTCCTTCAGCACCGTTGCGCTGTCGCTTGCGAGGAGTCTTTCATACTCATCATTGTCGAAAGCGTCATCTGTCGGTGCCCACACGGTATAGAATCGTGGGCTGTTCAGGGCCTCTGAGAAGTTGCACTGCTTAGCCAGTGTCGCAAACTTCGTCAGCTGCGGGTCGCTGCTGATATTCTGCCACAACGTCTGGTCAGCGCTCGCCTCTGGAGAAACAGGCACCGTGTTGTAGTCGGAATAGTCAGAGCAGGATGCCGCACCAAGCATTGTTGCTGCCAGCATCATTATTCCTATATATTTATTTCTCTTCATAATAGTTGTCTGTATCAATTATGAATTATTAATTATGAATTATGTATTGACTTAATACCAGTCCTCGGACATGTTCTGGTTATTAACGATATCCAGTGGCACGAGCTCTATGAAGTCGAATGACCAACCAAGGTTAGAGTCGTTCACCAGGTTCTTGATGCGCAGCCAGTAGTCCTTGCCCTGCTCAAAGCGCTGGGTAGTGATGATACGGCGCAGCATCATCGTACCGTAACCCTTCTCAGTGCGGCAGTTGGTAGAACCGGTAATCTGCCTTGCTGCTGAATAGATGTCATCGTCTGAATAAGTCAGCTGGTCAGTGATAGTATTATAAGTACCACGTGAGAATGATGCCGGTGCTCTCATGTAACCACGAACGTGCATCGTCTGGTCACTGGCTACACCGAAGTCGTATGTGTCATCTATATCGTCAGGCTCTGGCTCATAGCCGAAGGTAGCATCTACGTTAGGATCGGCACAAGCGTCGAATGGGATGCCCACTGCGACCATGTCAGACTGCTTTGAGCTGTTGCCGATGTAGAACTGCATCAGTCCGCCACGTCCCATAGGAGGATAGATGATACGCAGCTCATACTCGCCTGTCGGTACATGAGGCAGTTTGATTGCGAAGTCATATACGTCCCATCCCTGGAACTGGTCAGAGTTGTGTGCACGCCAAGCGCCCATCACGTTGAATCGGAGCAGAGTACCTGGGTTGTAGCATACGATGTTGTCGAAGAATGTATTCTCGAATGCCACGCGGTTACCGTCACCGCCACCGTTGAGTGTGCTTACCTCAGCAGGTGTTGCGCCACGCAGACCGTTGTTTATCAGCTCATAGAGGAATGTTGAAGAGTCCAGACGCAGGCGCTCATAGAGTGCATTTCTTGCATTCTGGTCATACTTCAGCACGCCACCGATACGATGAATGTATCCGTTCAGAGTCTCTACGCTGCCATTACGGTCAACAGGCACTCCGGCAAAGAC
>DEKQ01000133.1:0-29547 GCA_002353975.1 Prevotellaceae bacterium UBA2718 | reverse complement strand
TAACGGTTCAGCCACAGGTTCTTTGTAGATTTCGGGTTGGTCTCCCATACCTTCAGAAGAGTGTTTGGCAACATGGTCTCAAAATACTCCTGTGGCTCATAGCCGAAGCAGAAGTTCCAAGAAGCATCTGTGCTTGAGTTCTTCTCATACACGATACGGTCAATAGGCATACCTGCACGCAGGATATGGTAAGCCACGAACATGTGTACCACATTGAACGGATTGGTGTAGTCATCACCTGTACTGATGGTGATACCCTTCTCGTTGATATAGTCATACCACGCGCCGCAGTTGCCGTACCATTCGATACACTTCTGCTTCAGGTCATTGAAGTTATTGATGCCGGCAGCACGGAAGGCCTCGTCAGTCTCAGCGAATACCGTCCACTTAACCATACACTCCTTAGGATAGTACAGTGAGTTTCCGTCGCGGTCATTGTGGCTTGCCAGGCTATACGTCTTGTTCGTACCGTCTGGGTTCTTCTTATTCTCTATCATCAGAGTGTCAGTCAGACCTGTCACGTCCAGTGCTGAGTAGAAGATTGAGAGGTCTTTCTCACCCTCCACGCGCAGCTGGTCGTTCATTGTACGGTCTGAACGTGGCACGACTGATGAGCATACCTGCAGCACACCGTTGATGGCCTCAACGTCGCCTTCTACGATTGCCGCAACATCATTGAGCGATGTCTTGCCCACATACTCACCGTCGGTGAATGTTCCGACACGTATGCTACGGCCAATCTTCATGGTTGTCCATGTAGTACCCGTACCATCGAGGTCGGTCTGCAGGTGCTTCTCACCTGAGAGGTGGAAGCGTACGATGTCATCGCACAGTGAGTCTGTCATCAGCTCCACCTTCTCCATCACGTCAAGGTTATCCCAGTTGGCAACCTCTGTGATGCCGTTGTGCTTCAGCTTAGACTTTGAGATGAGGTACGACTCATCGTTATAGAGGCTATCCAAGTACTGGTCCACGCCATCGTTCTGCGGAGCGAAGCAGGTATATTCACCATACGTGCCCATATACTTGTCGAACTTACTTTTCTCCAACATGCGGTAGAAAGCCGTGAGGTCTTCGTCAGCGCGCACCAACTCCGCAATGGTCTTCTGTTCGGCAGAAAAGAGGTTAGAGCCGTCAGGCTCCTCTGTGCATGATGTGAAGCCCATCACGCCGACGAGTCCAAGCGCTAACACCTTTCCTATATTAAATATAACTTTGTTCATATCTTCTTTGTTTTTATTTCGAAAATTGTTACACACTTGGGCAATTAATACTTAGTAGAAGACTTATAGACCGGGTTCTGTACCAGGTTAGTATTAATTTCCGTCTCGTCCAGATTGATAGGCATATAGAGGTTACGCTCGTCACGTATCTTTGACTTCATCGCAGCAGGTGCCGGATACTTGCGTAGCAGCAGTGTCAGGAAGTCGTCATTGTTCGTTACGACCTGATAATCCTCATCAAAGAGATGCTTTGAGAGGTCAGCCTGCACGCTGGTGTGACGATAGTTGTAACGCATCAGGTCAAAGTAGCGCTTACCCTCGAAGCACAGCTCTCTTGCGCGTTCTGCCAGAACCAGCTCCTCCATTCTGTCCTTGTAGGTAGAATACTTCAGCGTAAAGCTTGACTTATCTTCGTCTGAGAGTGCGCGGTCATTCACGAACTGGCAGAGTGCGAATGCCTCTTCGTTACGTGTGTCTGTCTCAGCCTTGCCAGCAAGGTTATAGAGCTGCACCAGAGCCTCTGCCTTCATCAGCATTACGTCAGTCAGGCGATAGAGTATCCAGTTCTGATATACCGTAGTACGTGGGTCACGCTTTGAGTCTGCTGTCTTCAGGCCTGAAGTCGTTGTTGCCACGCCCTTACGTACAGCAAACTGCTCTACGCTGCTGCTTGCCGCGTCATACAGGAACTCATACAGTCTCTGGTCAGCATTGTTAATCCATACACCGTTACCGGTACCGTCAACAGTGCCATACTTTGACGATGCTTTCAGATAGCCGTAGCTGTCGGCAGACCTGTTTCTGTAGCGGAAGTACATCTGGTCAAATCCGGTATTGTTGACACTGCTGAGCTTATACTGCAACTCAAAGATGCTCTCGTCAGCATTCTGACCGTTCTGTCCGAAGAGGTCGCTGTACATTGTATTATATGCAGAGAGGTAGTAGTCCTTCTCCTCCGTGTCCTGTCCGAAGCGACGACGTTTAGACGGGTCCTGCTCGTATGCCTCTTTCTTAGCCTTGATAATCTTATCGCAGCAATCCACGCATGCCTGATAGTCACTTGCGTCACGGTTGATGGAAGCGCGCCACAGGTAGATGTCAGCCAGTATGGCATTGATACCGTCCTTGTTCAGGTAGCCCTTATCGCGCCAGTCACCGTAGATGTTGTTAGAGACAGCATACTGCTCAGCCTCCTTCAGGTCATTGATACACATATTGAGCACAGAGTCAGGAGTTGCCTGTGGGGCATTCAAGTCTGCACTGCTCTCCATGTATGCACCCGGTGTAATGGGTATATCGTGGAACACCTTGGTGAGATAGAAGTAGCAGAATGCTCTCAGCGCAAGTGCCTGAGCGCGGTTTGCCAGATAGTCGTCCATTGTATAGTCCGGGTCCACGGCCACCACTCCCTCTGCCTTCTCCAGCACGAGGTTACAGTAGTTGATGGCAGAATAGAACGGATACCATGAGGTAAACACATTGTCCGGCTCGATATTCAGCGAATATACCTGTGCCAGAGCGATTGGTCCCAGGTTCTTTGCCGGGGTTGTAGATGCCGGGAGCGCCGATGTCACGACGAGCTCGTCGGAACGGAAGTCACCCCAGATAATCATGTTACGTATAGCAACCTGGTCGCGCAGCTGTGCATACGCCGCTGACACGACGGAACTCACCTCGCTCTTCTTCTTCCAGAAGTCGTCATCGACGGTCTTGTTTTCCGGCAGTATGACCGTATCGACACAAGAGGTCAGCGCGATGCTTGCCAGTATGATTGAAAATATCTTTTTCATATTCATTATTGTCTTTTATGATGATGTTACAACTGTTTTAGAAGCCGAAGTTAAGGCTGGCTGTGATAGACTTAGACCTTGGTGTTGTCGCACCGTCGTATGTAGGCTGATATGTCTTGCCAGGAACCTCAGGGTCAATACCGGTGTACTTCGTCCAACAGAAGAGGTTGTTCATAGTCACGTATGCTGAGAGTGTGTTCAGACCGAGCTTCTGTACCTTCTTCTTTGGGAAGGAGTAAGAAATCTGCAGGTTCTGGAAGCGCAGGAATGAACCGTCCTCCACGAAGCGTGATGATACCTGATAGTTATAGCCTGCACCATAGAGTGCCCTTGGTATCTGCGTCACGTCGCCGTCCTTACGCCAACGGTAAGTCACAGAAGCGCACTGGTTCTCCGTTCCTCTCATGCTCTCAAGAGACATACGGCCCGTATTGAGGATCTTGTTGCCCCAACGATAGTTGAAACGTGCGACGAGCTTCCACTGGCCATACTGCAGTGTAAGGCTGAAACCACCCTGCATCTTTGGCAGTGAAGAACCGAGGTACTTGATATCCAGCTCATTGATGTTACCGTCATGGTTCACATCCTCATAGATGGCATCACCGCCCTTGAAGTTATACTCTGTATCACCATAGTAGTAAGCCAGGTGCTTAGGCACTCCGGTATTGGTCATGATGACGTGACCGTTCTCGTCAGTAGCCACAGGGAAGGTCTTGCCTTCTGCCAGCTGCTGGTTGATCCATGCCTCATAGTCCCAATGATAGTCCTCACCGCGTGCGGCAGCCTGAGCCTGCAGCTGCGTCTGCTTCGTGTTATAGTTGGTGAGGTAGTCGTATGAGTACTGGTAAACGCCCTTATAGTTGTATCCGTAGATAGAACCGAGCGGGTCACCCACTACGACGTGTGTCAGCATAGAACCTGAACCGATGGCACTGAATGTAGGCTCTGTGTTCAGCGTGTTGAGCACGCGCTGGTCCATTGCGGTCAGCTTATTGATGTTCTGAGCCAGGTTAAAGCTTGCAGACATAGAGAACTGTCCGCTCTTCACGAACTTGTTGCCGGTGATGTTCATCTCCCAACCCTTGTTCACCATCTCACCTACGTTACCGTATGAAAGAGTGGTAGAGGTGTTCCATGTTGCTGATGTCGGTATAGGCAGACCCTTCATGATAAGGTCTTTGGTCTTCTCATTATAGATATTGATATCTACCTCATACTTGTCATCCAGGAAGCCGACGTTGAAACCGAGGTTCAGACCGATCTTCTTCTGTGGACGCAGGTCATCAAGCTTCATGCCGCTCATGGTGGTGTAATAAGCATCACCGTATCTGCCCGCACGGGAAGTGTACTGGTTGAAGTAGTTCTCCACAGAAGCGCTCGAGCTACCGGTGATACCCCATGATCCACGTATGCCGAGCATAGATACCACCTTGCGCAGAGGCTCAAAGAACTTCTCGTCGCTCAGGTTGTAACGCAGAGAGACAGATGGAGAATAGAACCAAGGGTTCTTAGGTCCGAACTTAGAGTCACCGTCGGCACGCAGTGAGAAGCCTACGCTGTAGCGTGACTTGTAAGAGAAGTGTGCGTTATATACCCAGTTGTGCCATGCAGACTTCGTCGTACCCGGCTGGTTGTTCATGTCCAGCAGGTGAGCGTCAAGGGTTGACGACTTGATACCGTTAGGAATGGAGCTCTGTCCCAGATACTGATAGGTATTCTTCTGTGTGTTAGCCTCATAGCGTGCAAACATCGTGAGGTAGAAATCCTCGTTCTTGAATGCCGGAGTATAGGTCAGCTGAACACGTGAACCCATCTTAAACTGGTTGGTCTCAGCATTGGTGATGAAGTTATATTCATCATCGGTGTAGTAACCGTTAGACAGGCTGCCAGGCATGAATGTAGGCACTGACTTTGCGAAGATATCAAAATATACGCGTCCGTTGAATGTCAGGCGGTGCTGTCCGTTGCCGGTGCCTAAGAGGTCGTACTTGATTTCAAAGTCAGGCACGATGCTGTAGGTCTGCTCCTTCTGCCATGACTTGTTGGCGTAAGCTACAGGGTTACCGATATTTACGATATCAGAGAGCACCTCAGACGTATAGTTACCATCGTCAGGAGTCCTGCCGCTCACGATTGGGTTCATCAGGAAATACTCACCGGTGTTGTTGCCATAGCGGTCATAGCGGTAGATGCTTGAGTTAGGAGCCATAGCCAGTGCCATTGGCAGCAGGTTGTTGTGAGCCTTATTGTCCTTACTGCTACCGAAGGTGTAGTTCTTCAGGTTGTCGGTGTAAGTCAACGCGAAGTTGGTAGAGAACCTGATGCGGTCAGACACGTTGTAGTCCAATACGAGACGTGTTGTCAGACGGTCCATGCGCTGCTTGATGACGGTACCCACCTGGTGGTTATATCCGGCAGAAATACGGAACTGTGCCTTCTGTCCACCACCGGTGACACTGAGGTTAGCCTCGTGCTGCTGACCGAACTGTGTGATAGCGTCAACCCAGTCAGTGTTCTTGTTCCAGTTGTTTGCCTCGGCCCAAGACTCTGCGGGGATGTAGTTAATCTCGTTGATGGTAGATGTAGCGGATGTGCTCTGTGTCGGGTTATAGAACTCTTCCTTGAGCATCATCGTGTAGTTATCACCGTTCAGCAGTGTGTATCCCGTAGGCATCCATGTTCCGGTGAACTTATAGCCCAGGTTCACTCTTGGCTTACTGCGGCGTCCGCGCTTTGTGGTAATCTGTATGACACCGTTGGCACCCTTGGAACCCCAGATTGCCGTTGCTGCGGCATCCTTCAGTACCGTGATGTTTGCGATATCATCCACGCTGACAGCGAGCAGAGAGGAGAAAGCCTCCTCATCGGCATTCTCGATATCGATATCCTCGCTGTTGTATTCAAAAATCTTATCATCGACAACGATGAGCGGCTCTGCGCTACCGTTCAGTGTGGAGACGCCACGCAGACGCATAGATGTACCGGCACCGAGGTTACCAGAGTTGCTCACGATATCCAGACCGGCAATCTCACCCTGCAGGGCCTCGTCGGCTGAGGTGAACGCCATACCTTCCACATCCTGGAGGTTGAAGGTCTGCTGTGATACCGAGATCTCACGTTTGTCAATGTTCAGACCACCGGAGTTGGCGCGACGGCCACGCACGGTGACCTCGTTCAGAGTAGTCTTCTCGTCCTCCAGCTTGATAGCGAAGGTGACGTTGTCACCAATCGGAAGTACCTTTGTCTTACTTCCTACGTATGAGATGACGAGTTTATTCTTCGGGTTCTTAATCTCCATAGAGAAGTTACCCATCATATCAGTCTGTGTGGCGCTGACGATACGGTTATTGGCGTCGCGTTCCACCACGTTGGCCAGCATCACCGGACCCATGGCGTCTTCCACCGTACCTGATATGACTGTTCCTTGTGCCATCATCACCTGGGCGATGACGGTGAACAGGAGTGTCAATAGGATTTTAGATTTTGACATAGTTATGTTAGTCTTTTAGTTTTTATCTCTGTTAGGGGGCTTAATACTTCCTGTTGCTGTTATAGCAGAGAGGCTTGTCAATGCCGTGAATGGTAACATAGGAAGACTTCTCGATGGCGTTGTATTTGCCATAGCCATACTTTGTTTCAGTCTTCTCGGTCACTGTGATGTCACGCGCAATGAGGTTGGCGTTTGCCGAAGAAGCGTTGATGGTCACCGTGGTGCCCGATGCGTCCTTTACTATCAGCTTGTTGTCACCGCCTGATACCAACAGTGTCTGTGCGATACCGATGGAGTTAGAGCAGAAAGTAGAATAAGCAGGTTCCGGAGTTGTCAAACCCGTCTCCGGGTCGTAGTTCTTAAAGTATCTGTCAGCAAAGAGAGAGCTGTTCTGGGTGTGATAACGTACGAAGCGTGCCATTTTGTCAAGGCATTCCTTCACGTATTTCTTTGCGTCGTCCTCGCTGCTGAAGCCTGCGCTCTGCCAGTCATTCATTGCAGCCAGCACGTTCTTCCATGTAGGAAGACCCATGTCTCTCTGTGCTGTTACCATTGCCTCATAGGTAGGAGCATAGATGGTATAGTTGTATGCGCTGAGCATACCCCAGTTATCATTATCGTCTATCACACGATACGGCTTCAGCTTGGCGGCAATGTTCTCGCCCTTCTCACCGGTCAGGATACCGGCAAAGGAGTACAGGTCCTCATTGTTGAAGCCAAGGCAGAAGTTGAGGAAGTGGTCATACTGTGGCGGGTTAACGTCATAGTCGGCATTCTCATCATAGAAGTCAAACCTCTTGTCCTCAAGTGTCTGATATACACTGGTGATAGTCGGCTGCATAGGATAGTTCAGACGATATACGGTACCGTTCTCTATCTTTGCGTCAGCACTGTTCTCATCGAATACCTCGGTGATGGTGCTCCACTGTGACGGGTCGCTGATCTGCGGACCGCCGGCAACCTTGTTATCGACTACCATGATGGCACCGCCCTGCTTGGTCTTATAGTACCTGTTGCCATAGAGGCCATACTTAGGGCTGCCCTTACCAGTCTCCGTAGAGTCGGCAAGCACGATGGTGCAGTAATCCAGGAAGTCCTTGATCTGGGTGTTGAACATACCGGTCTCGATGTTAATGTCACGGGCACCGGCAGTTTCAATATAAGAGCTGAGCTGATTGTATGGGCCGCCGTTGTAGATATACTTCTTTACCAAAACGTGGAAAGAACCGTCGGCATTCGGATTAAACTTGAAGCGCAGACCCTTCAGCTTACCGTCTGTGTCCTTCACTGATGTAGGATCGATGATGATAAACTGGTTCTCATTATCCGTAGGAACAAAGAGTCCGTAGCGGGCCTTCATTGAGAGCAGGTAGTAGTACATATCAGCACCCAGCTTAGAGCCCTCACCGGCTGTGGTCTGGTGGTCGTTGAGCATCTCACCCATCGTGCGCATGTCCTTATATACAGAGGCAGGGCCGAGGACAGAGTTATACAGCTTAGGACCAAAGAGCTTGTTCATCTTATAGATGACACCATTGTTGGCTATCGTCACGTCATATCCGTCAGCGGTCCTTACGATGTCGTCCTTTGTCACGTCAAGGAACTCGAAGGCATCGTTCTGCACCGTAGAGAAGGTGCTTGGCACCGTCTTGGTCAGATAAGGCTTCATCACATTGTTCAGAATGCTTGCGAAGATTGACGGGTCGTTGTTATATACTGAGTCAAGGTGAGTATTGAGGTTGTCAGCAGTGATTGGCAGGTTTGGAGCACCGAGGTTCTTCAGTATGTATGCTGCCTCGTTGAGGAAGTAATCCTCCACTGCATCGTCGCTTGGAGCCAGGAATGCAGCTATCTCTGCGTCGTCGCTTGAAGAGCCGCCCTTCAGCGTAGGATTGTAGTAGTTCCATCCCGGGTCAAAGTCCAGCAGCTGGTTGTCAGCTACGGTGACGCCGCGAGAAGGCTGAGAGAGCTTTGCACGCTGTGAGTTCTTGCTCAGGTAGCGGATGGCGAACACTGTATCCTGTCCCAGGACAGAGGCATCGGCACGATACTGATCCGTCAATGTCATGTCGGGGTCAGGGAAACAGTAGTAGTCCAGAATACGGGAGATGTACTGTGTGTCGTCGTTGCTGCGCAGCACCTGTGCCATGTTGCCGGGATTTACGAGCACCTTGTCAAGCTGATGGATATAACCGTTCTGACACACCACGTCAGCCTTAATCACCTTACGGTCAAAGACGTATGCGTCGCCGTCAACGTAGTCACTGCCGGTGAGCACCTTGAAGTCACTGTCGTCACCCGTAACGGTCATGTTGTTGTTCAGCATGTACTCGCCGGTGAAGTGTACCATAGGTGCCACGGTGTTGTCAAACACTGCCAGCATGGAGCCGCGACCGGCGGTCTTAAAGCGGTTGAAGTACTTGTTGTTGGCCGGCATGTTCTGAGAATACCATGGAGTCACGCTGTAGGTGAGACGCATGTTGGTAGGATGCTTCACCAGCTGACCCTGCAGCACTTCGCCGAGACTGTTCTGCTGATTTGACAGCGAACCGACAAGGATAGCATTGTCAATCATCGTCGAGAACAGCAGCTCTGCCTTCTGCGAGTGGGTCAGCTCATCATAGCTGCTGACTCCGAACTTGTTGTTACCACCTTCGAAGAACTCTGCGAAGGCTTCATCATTGGCTGGGAAGATAGTCTTACTACCAGTCTTGCCAAGCACCTCCGCATAGTCCAGGTCGTCGATAAGACGACAGTACGTCTCAAACGTACCCTCCAACTGCGTGGGTTGCTTCAGCTCTTTGTAGATACTCTCGCCAAGCCATGATGGCAATTCACCACCCTCCTGCGGCACGATGTAATCCTTAGAGCAGGATACGAGCCCCATGCACAGTACGGATGCATACAAAAAGAGTTTTTTCATAAATGATTAATTAGTTTATTTAGTATTTTGCGTATGTTAGTAGTAGGCTATATATATAATATAAAGGTACGCACGCGCGAGAGTACACACTATGATGTGTCGCCTCACATCCGTACACTATACATCAATCTGCAAAATAACAAAAAATTTATGAAACTTGCAACAATTTAACAAAATAATTTCAAAATTTGAAGAAATTGGATTAAACCTTTGGCAACCTCATAAAATCTAATAGCATGTATAAGTCATTTATTTTTTGAGAATAAATTGGCCCACAATGGCGATTGTTCTATTTTTCCGCAAAAAACCGCCGAAAAAGCATTGTTTTCCGACGGAGCAACTATTACCTTGTAAAAGACCTGCTATTACCTTCTAAAAGACCTACTATTACACTGTAAAAGACCTACTATCAGAGGGTAAAAGACCTACTATTACAACGCCCTGAAAACAAGGCAATTGCAAAGGGCATTTACCTCCATGTCTTACGGAAAAATAGGACAAGGATATGGTTTATGCTGACAGTTCGTTTCCAGAATTAGCATTGGACGAATGCCACAACTGTATCATCGCCCATACGAGAATGGCGGCTGCTATTACAGTAAAAAAAGAAATAAAATAAATCAGTCCCATTATTCTTACCTCCTGCTATTATGTTTTAACACTATAAATGTAAAGCCTAATATGGTCAAGATTATTACCGAAACAGTTCCGAGCCCAAACAGGATATTGGGATTTACGCTTAGCCCCATAATGCCTGCAAGTATAACTCCTCCAAAAACCAATTTCGACAAGTCTAAAGTGTAATCACTGAACTTGTCATACAATTCCCTCTTTGTATTGCTGTCTATTTTTATTTTCCTGTTTCATGCCATTATGCGTATTTTGTTTGTGCAAAGTTACAAACATTTTCTCATACCACCAAACAAACCGATACAAAAATCCCCCGCAAGGCTCAACACCTTACGGGGGATTTCTATTGTTATTTATATTCCCTTTCCCATTACTCCCTTCACCATTCTCATCTCCCTCCCCTTGGGGGAGGGCTGGGGAGAGGTTCTTGGGGGAGGGCTGGGGAGAGGTTTCTTACTTCACCACTGCGCCGGCAGCGTTGTACTTACCATTGATGATAATCTGGCCGTTCTCGAATACCTTTACAGGAGCCTCCTTAGCGTCGGCTGCCTTGGCATTCTCGATACCTACGTACTGCTCTGCAGGACCAGCCTGGATCTTCTCAATCTTCAGGTTCTTGAACCAGCAGCGACGGTCATTGTTGATATAGTTAGACTGGAGCACGAACTGTACAGGCACAGTCTTGTCGAACACCTTCTTCTCTGTGGTGAAGGTACCCTTGTCGCTGGTAGTGGTGCAATACATTGAACCCTCGCCGAAGTCAAGGATAACCTCGAATGAGTTCTTAGCCAGAACGGTGCCCTCTGCGCCCTCAGCATCCTGAGGAGCCTTGTTGGCATAGCCGCTGCCAGAACCATACTTCAGGTTGGCCAGGTCTATAGGCAGGTTGCTTGCAGCATCAATCTTGTTGTCATAGTAGTTAGCATAGAAGCCGGCTACATTAGGAGCTGCTGTAGCCTCATCAGCAGCAGCTGCCTTCAGGAAGAAGCCGATGAACTTGCCGCTCAGACCCTGCAGATAGAAGTCGCACTTCACGCGGAGGATGTTAGTACCCATCTCACCACCGGCGGTAGGATCAAAGTTTACGGTACCTGTACCGTTACCTACGCGTACGTAGCCCTTATAGAGCTGCTCGCCGTTTGACCACATACCCTGCTGGAAAGGATAGTTGTCGTTTACATCCTCTGCAAAGTTGCTGAACTCCATTGAACCAGCAGCACCGCTGATGCTGTAGAGGAGAGTCTCTGCATTCTGCACGGCAGTCTGCTCAAAGTCGATGTCAACGATAGAAGTAACAGCCGATGCAGGAACGGTTGCCTTGAATATCTCAACTGCGTCTGCCAGCTCAGCGTTAGCTGTTTCGATGGCAGCAGCATTCTCCTCGCTGTACTGAGCAGCCTTCATAGCTGCCTGTGTCTCCTTTGCCTTGGCAATAGCAGCTTTCAAAGCGTCCTTGCCTGTAGCTGCGTCATAGACGCGCATAGCCATTGTGTTCTCTGCGCCGTCGATAGCAGTCTGCATAGATGCGAGAGTGTCGTTAACGGCATTGAACTTGCGGTTAGCTGCAATAATGTCCTTCACAGCCTCCTGATATATCTCATATACCTTCAGACCGTTATCATTAGAAGTGGTCTTCTCATAGTAATCCTGATAGGTAGCGATGATGTCATCCTGAGTCAGAGCCTCGTAGACAGCAATCTTCGGAGCCACTGTGTCAACGCATGCCTGCAGCTCTGCCTTGCCCCAAGGCTTCTCAGCATTGGCGATGTTCTTAGCTGCATCGTCAAGCTGTGTGCGACCGGTAGTAATCTGCTCACGAACGTCAGCCTCATACTTCAGCTGCTTCTGGTTGTACTTGTTGTTATTCTTACCCCAGATAGAAGCATTTCTAACGAATGTAGCAGAACCGAGTGTCAGGTTCTTATATCCTTCTCTACACCATGCCTTAAATGCAAACTCGTATATACCATCTTCCTCCACCTTTGCAGTAACAAAGAAAGGAGTCAAATCACTCTCCAGACATGAAATTGGATCAATTGTAACCTGTGCAATTGTGTCTGTTGCTACATTGTCAACGTACTTGACAACAGAGGCAACACCGTAAGCTACTTTCATGGCATCGTCATAATCCCATGACTGCTTAACATTCTCGCGGACTGCAGCACCTGCCATAATACCAAAGACGTATGAACCTGCTGTCAGTTCTTTCTTCATAGTCACGCCCATTGCGTTATCTGGATTGTTGTTAGCCCATTTTGCTGTTTGCTGGTAGTGACCCAGGTCAGGATACTTATCCTTACCCCACTCACCACGATCAACGCAATCCCAATCTCCATATTTCTTATTGCTGCGAGCAGCCAGTGCACTACCTGTGTTGATACCGAGATAGTTCATATTGTTGCCTGCCAGATAGTCGTCCATGTTGGAGTTCAGGAACTCGGTCAGTGTCTCGTTGGCTGTCACCAAAGCGTCATCCAGTTCTGACTGTGCGCTCTGGTCACCGATAGCATTGAGAGTTTCAAGAGCGTCGTTGATGCCATACTCTGCGAGTACATCCTCAGGCCATGCGTATGCATTCTTATAGACATTGATCTTCTCTACGGCTGCATCGCGTTTGCGAAGGTCTGCTACCTGCAGAGCCTCAGCAATCTGAAGGTCAGCAATGTAGATGTTGGTCTGCATTCCAACAAAAGAGATGAAGTAAGTACGGGCTGTACCGTCACCCACGATGGCATAGTTGAAAGTCTGCCAATCGTCTGTCAGCTCTTCGGCAGTGTTGCAGAGCAGTACGTCATTTGTACCAGCATAGACACCGTCAGTGTTGCCTTCTACCTTCACAACATTGGCAGTAGAGATTTTGCTGCCTGCCTTTACACGAGTGGTCACTGTGGCAGCACCCTTCATCTTGTAGCTTACCACATAAGTGGCACCTGCATCTGTCGGCGTGAATTTGAAGTACATACCCTCACCGGCAGTTGCGTCAAGGCTAACTGCGCAGTTCATACCGGCAACGGGGCCGTTGGCATCAATGGTGAAGTTGTCATTGATGGTCTTACCTTCAGCAGCTGTGACAACTTCCCAGCCAGTGAGATCCGTAAAGTTGCTGTAGGCCTTGAGATCGCTCGTAATCTGGAAGCGACCCTGAGGAGTATAGACATACTCCCCGTTAGTAAGGGCAAAACCTGAAACAGCAACGCACAATGCCATAAAGGCAAATAGTAAACGTTTTTTCATAATTGTTTTGTTTTTTGTTAGTTTATAGATAAAATAAATAAGGTAAAATTCAGTTTACACAGTTGGCGGGCAACTATGATATACAGATGCAAAGTTACAGAAAAAGCGGGAAAACAAGGTTAAGAATAAACTTTTTTAATATTTTTTATGAATTGGGAAAGGAAAGTTTGCTATCGATTCACTGTGGCTTATTATTTTTGAACAACATAATCTCGGAGTCAAAACGCGAAACTATATCTTCCAAGTAAGGGTGTTCTTTCGGAACTATTATAGCAACAAAATTCTCCATGTCCTCGTCTTTAACCATTGCAGTTTTAAAGAAAAAACGTTCACTCTGTTTCGCTTTTGAAAACCATCGCAGAAAAAGTCTGTTTCTCTGAGCCTGCTGATTGTTGGCACTGTCACACATATACAGCATTATATCAGGATTCTGACGAAAGAATTCCATTATAACACGTATGACAGTCTCACGCACTTTATCATCATTTGGTGATGCCTTGTGGGTAAAATTTGTCAAATCAAACCAATATGCAGGAATAGGCTCAAATGAAAATTCTTCCTTAAAATCGATAATAAAGACAAGGTCATAATCGGTCTTGAAGGTATAGTTATCACCATCCTTCATAACAGTGTAAGGACACTCAAGGAATAGGCGTTCTAAATCTAAATCCTTCATCCTCTCTACACCTTAATATATTACATCGGCTTTGGCACGCTTTATTTCCTCCTCCATCCTTAGGAGCTTCTCTTCCATTCTCATCCTCCAAGTTTTTTTGTATTCCATGTAGGCGCGAATAGATTTAGCGAAACTTCCAGGTTTAGCCGTGAATATCGTATTTCTTTCTTCCATCGTTTGTGTTATTTTCAATTTCCTGCTGCAAATTTAATTAATAAATTTGACATAGACAAGAAATTTCCTTCCAAATTAGTCATTATGTATTGAGATGTTCTTGGCAGAAGGTTTGCAGCCGGTCTATATCGTGACTGAGTTTTCCGAGTGTTATGCGGGCATAGATTTGTGTCGTGGTGATGTTGGTGTGTCCCATCATGCGGCTTATGCTCTCGATGGGCAGTCCTGCATCGAGGCACATTATAGCGAAGCTGTGGCGTGCACAGTGGAAGGTGATGCGGCGCGTGATGCCGCACTGATGCGCTATGAGAGGGATATGCATCGCCAGCGTCCTATAGGCGATAGGCCCGAAGATGCGCTCCCCACCGTTGTCATAGCGACGGATGATTTCCGCTGCTTTGGGAAGTACACGCACCTGATAGACGGTATGAGTCTTGTGACGAAGTGAGAGAATCCACGGTTGGCCATTGATCATGCGGATGTCTCTGCGACAGAGATCGTTGATGTCTGCAAAGGCAAGACCTGTCAGTGCTGAGAATATGAAGATGTCTCGGAAGAAGGCCTGCCGACTGTCAGAGAGTTTGCAGTTCATCATGCGGTGCAGTTCTTCTTCTGAGAGGTATTCCCTGGGGCGGATATTACGCGGGGCGTGAAACTCCGCAAAGGGATTGCACTGCATCCATCCACGCAGATAGGCACGCTTCACAACCCCTTTCAGCCACTGGCAGGCCAGCCATACGGTGCCGTCGAGCAACTTGCAGTGGGCGCTGAGGTATGACGCGTAGTCGGTGATGAAGCTGAGTGTCAGGTCGTGAAGGGGAATGTCTTCAGTGCTTAGTGCCTCATTGATGTACCCTGCTACCATATCACGCAGGCGGCACTGACGTGAGTACGTACCGGCTGTTCGGTCTTTGCCCACACGCTGGCGAAGCTGTTCCAAATCATAGTCGCACGCTTGCAGAAGGGTAGCAGGTAATTGCACGCATGACGCCTTTCTTTTTTTGTCCATAATTACAGTGAGGTTTGTGTTTTTAATTGTCATAGATATTCATTCATAGCTAACAAAATGGGGACATAGTTGCCCGCCAACTGTGCAAACTGCATTTTACCTTATTTATTTTATCTATAAACTAACAAAAAACAAAACAATTATGAAAAAACGTTTACTATTTGCCTTTGCGGCAATGTGCGTTGCTGTTTCAGGTTTTGCCCTTACTAACGGGGAGTATGTCTATACTCCTCAGGGTCGCTTCCAGATTACGAGTGACCTCAAGGCCTACAGCAACTTTACGGATTTCTCTGGCTGGGAGCCTGTCACAGCTACAGAGGGAACTATGGTTCAGGACATTTTCACTCTTGATGCCAACGGCCCTGTTGCCGGTACAGGCTGCGCAGTGAGCAGTAACGGTACTGCCGGTGAGGGTATGTACTTCAAGTTCGTGCCTACAGACGCCAATGCAGCCTACGTTGTCAGCTTCAAGCTGAAGGGTGTCGCTCAGGCCAGCGTACGTGTAGGCTCAGGTTCTTTGAATCAGAATGTTGTCAAGGTTGAGGGCAATAGCGACGAGGCCTATGGCGGTACTACCGATGTGCTGCTGTGCAACAGAGGTGAGGAGTTGTCTGAGGATTGGCAGACTTTCAACTATGCTATTGTAGGTGATGGTACTACGACTCGAACCTACTTTATCTCATTTGTTAGCATGCAGACTAATATCTACATTGCTGACCTTCAGATTGCAGAGGCTCTTCAGGTAGCAGACCTTCGCGCTCGCGACGCAGCCCTTGAGAAGATTTATGCTTACAAGAATGTTTATGCATGGCCAGAGGATGTCCTTACCGATTACGCTATCAATGAAACAATTGAGAAATTAAATTCAATTGAAGATCAAACTGCACAGTCTATACTTGATAAGGCTTTGGAGGACGCCAACGATGTACTGACCACCTTCATTACCGAAAACATGGATGACTATTTGGCTACAAACGCCCTAAACTATCTGAATCTCTGGCCTGGTAAGAAGACTCAGAACGCAACAAAGGCTGGTGAATGGACATGTCTGCCAACAAATCGTGGTTTCTGGGAAAATGAAAGTCAGGGGGCCTGGGATATGGGACATTATGCTGGTAGCCTCAAATGGGGATCAACTGCTTACGGCGTGACTATGCAGAAGGAACTTATACCTGGTTCATATGTATTCACCATCGATGGTGCAGCGGCTTATCGCGAAACGTCCTCTTCTTCTATGTGGGGCATAAACCAAGGACTCAAGGTCGGTGTTTCTACTGCTTATATCGTAAAGGTGCCAGCAGAAGGAGCAGAATCTACGGCAGCTGACACTCTTGGTGTAGTTGTGAAAGGTCTTGATGCCGTTGATTATACAACATCCATCGTAGCAGTACAAATTAAGGAGAGTGGCGTTTATGAGATTGGCTACAAGGTGGTTCCTCGTGAGGACCTTCAGTCACTGACACGCGGAGGTGTGGTTTTCGTTAAGAATGCGTCTATCTCTGGTAAGAACGAGAGTAAGTACAACCAGAAGCAGCTGGCATACGAAGCTGACGTACGTGAGCAGATAGCCACAGGCCGCAGAGAACTTACTACAGCAGCCGAAAACATTGCCAATGCAGAGAAACCTTGGGGCAAAGCAGAGTTGCAGGCTTGTGTAGATACCATAGCTCCAAAGATTGCAGGTTTCGAGGCACTGACACAGGAAGCGATCATCGACACATACGAGGACTTCTATGAGAACAAGATTGGTGAGGGTGTAGCTCTGATGGTTGACACTGTTTATCAGGAGGCAGTGAAGGACATCAAAGCTGCTAACAGCACGTTCAAAGCAGTTAACGATACTCTCGCTTCTATGCAGACAGCTATCGATGCAGCTGAGAACGTTCTGACTCAGCGTATATATGACGCGGCTACAGGCAAGGACGCTCTGAAGGCTGCTATTGCCAAGGCTCAGGAAACTCAGGCTGCGATGAAGGCTGCTCAGTACAGCGAGGAGAATGCCAATGCTATCAAACAGGCAAACGCTGAACTGTCTGACGCAGTAGAGACTTTCAAGGCAACTATCCCTGCTACAGAGGAGATTATAAGCATTGACTTTGAGAATGCAGCTGTTCAGAATGCAGAATCCCTGCTTTATGAAATTGCTGGCAAGAATACCGTAATGACGTTAAGTACCTTCAGCCCTGTAACACAGAGTGGTGAACACTACGAGTTCGAGCAGGGTATTGACAAGAATGGTGAGAAACTCCTCCCTGGTGTTCTGCGTGTTGGTAAGGGCACAGGTGAGGCAACTTTCGCTGCCCATGACTACGGCACAAACATTGTTAAGGTTTCTATGGACTGGTGGTTCGGACGCCTTTCAAAAAAGAAGGCTGGTTTCTACCTCTACGATGAGGAAGGCAACCCTGTTGCAGGTTGGTACTTTGAACCTTATGACGGTTCTATTGCGGCTAACTATGATTCTTTTAAGCTGAATCCTGAAAGCGACTACTTCGTTGCCAACACCGCAGGTGATGATGCTGCTTGTGCTGACAACAACAAGACACACATTGAGTGCATCCTTGACTATGGTGAGAAGTCTATGTATCTGACCTCTACGACACCTAACGGCACACATACCTCTGATAAGGTAAGCTTCGCTGGAGGTATTCCCGTTAAGTTCACCGTGCAGTCAAGTTACGACTATGCACAGGCTCGTCGCTGCTGGTTCGACAACCTGAAGATTGAGATGATCCAGGCTGGTCCTACAGATCCATTCGTAGGCATTGAGAATGCTAAGGCTGCTGAGGCTAAGGAGGCTCCTGTTAAGGTTCTTGAGAATGGTCAGATCATCATCGGTGGCAAGTACAACGCTGCTGGTGCACTGGTGAAGTAAGAAACCTCTCCCCCTGCCCTCCCCCAAGGGGAGGGAGAAAGCCCCCACCAACTCCCCCAAGGGGGAGGGATGTGAGCGAAAAGGGCGAAAGGTTGAAATAACAAACGAAATCCCCCGTAAGGTGTTGAGCCTTGCGGGGGGATTTTTATGGCTTTCGAAACTCTGTCTGTTAACACTGCAATTATATTAATGTACGCGAACCTTATCATTATACAAAAGTCCAGAAATTTTCAGGAGAGACAACGGAGAATTGTGCATTTTGATATGTATTAATGAAAGATGAGGGAGGGGTAACTCTCTTTTTGGAATTCCACTTAAATTCATAAGCATTGATGATGCCATCTTCCAATTCTATTAGATCTATCTCCTTTTGGTCGTGAGTTCTCCAAAAATACAGTTGAGCGTAACTACCAACGTAGGCATTACGCTTCACACGCTCACTTACCATCAAATTCTCCCATAAAGCTCCTACATCATTACGTAATTCGAGTGGCGCGAAATTTGAAAGGACAGCGTTACGAACGCCATTATCGTAGAAATACACTTTCTTACCTTTTTTTATTTCATTACGTAAGTTACGGCTGAAGGAATCAAGCCGGAATACGACAAAACATTTTTCCAACAGACTGATATAGCTTTCTACCGTTTCTTTATCTATATTAAGCATATTAGCCAACTCATTGTATGAAACCTCAGAACCCAATTGTAATGCCAAAGCACGCACGAGTTTTTGCAGAACATCGGGCTTCTTTATACCTCTAAATGACAATATGTCTTTATATAAATAGTTGTTCGTAAGCATCATCAAAATACGCTTAGAATCAGTGGGAGAAGTAACGACTTCTGGATATAAGCCATAAATCATACGAGTCTCTAATAGACGCTGCTGCTCTCGCTCTGATGTATCATCAGCCAGTTCTCTCATTGAAAAAGGATAGAGCATATATTCCAATGTTCTTCCCGTGGCAGGTTCATTAATGTCATTTGCCAATTCCAAAGATGAAGAACCTGTCACTACGACTTGAGTATCCAACTTCAAATCACCAATCTTCTTTAATGTCAGGCCTATATTCTTAACACGTTGAGCCTCATCTACAAAAACCATATCATAGCCACCAAACATGGATTTCAATTCTGTTGAGGATTTCTCTGAAAGAAGAGTCATATCATCAACATCGTCACAATTCAATCTGAGGCAATGCTTTTCTGATTTCTGTAAAGCATCAAGCAGAGTCGTCTTCCCCACTTGTCGTGGTCCCAACAATACCACAACCTTTTTCTTTTGAAAATCAGCTTCTATTTTTTGTGTAATACTCCTGCTAATCATAATATATAATTTTAGGTCATAAGGAAAACACTAAATTTCAATGAATTATAATAAAATAAATGCAACTGCAAAGTTATAATAAAAAAGTCAAACCGCCAAATTTATACTATTTTTTTCGGTTACAACCGCCAAATTTAGCATAAAATTGGTGGTTTGCAACTCTTTAACATCAAAAAGCCGCCATTGTTGTTAATAGGTTGTTCAATGTAATGTTCATAAAATCACTTAGATTTATGTCAGCTGATTTCATTAGCGAGCATAGGAGGCGATGTGTCTCACGTCGCAACTGCCAACGATGCGGATCGCCAACAATGCGGATAGAGACGCCAATGATTGCACGCTAATGATTGCACGCTAATGATTGCACGCTAATGATTGCGACGTGGGACACGTCGCCTCCTATTAATTAAATGTACGTGTACATTATTTATATTAGTCAGATACGAGATTATTAAGTTTGTAACACAAACAAAGAGAGGAGGCAAAGCATCGGATTGACCGGCTTTGCCTCCTCAATGTTTATAGTGCGTCTCTAAGAAGTGACGATTACTTCACCAGGACTGTTTCAGTCTCTGTAGTGTCACCAGAAGTGATGGCTACGACGTAAGAGCCAGCTGCAAGACCAAGCTTGTTGACAGCGGAACGTACGGCATTGCGCTTAGCGCTGAAGGTGCGAACCAACACACCGTCAACGGTATAAACCTTACATCCTACGGTCTCAACAGCCGATACATTATCTACCGGAGTAGCTGCAATGATGCGGAGCACGCCTGTTGCTGCCTTCACACCTGAGGTATCCCACTCCATTCCTGATGGCAGAGCCGGCAAATCAAACTCAAGTGTAGAACCGCTGAAGGTCTTAGCCTTCCACAGAGTGAACGAAGCCCCAACCTTCGGTGTGTAACTGGAAGCCAGGATGACTTTCAGCTTACCATTGAAGGTAACACCATTGGTAACCTCTAGATAAGAATTCTTGGATGATTGGATGAAGAAATTAGTTGTAGAACCTGCATCAGACTGGAAGTAGTTAGCACACTTGATAGTGCCGCCTGAAGACTCTGTGTATGTAGAGCCGCAAGGCTGGAACTCTGCGCCAGTCATCACACGGATAGAGTTAACCTGTCCCTGACCGAAGAGGCGACCTGTGCCTCTGACAATAGTAGGATTAGTGCCATTGAGGAAGGCAGCGAACTTAGTGTCATTGAACATCACCGTACCGTCTTCAATCGTAAACGTACCGTTGATGTTGCCCACTGTGGATATAGTCATCTTGCCCTTGCCACGCTTAGTGAACGGTGTGGCACTCTTTCCAATTGTACCGCCGTAGTCATCGGTGCGCTCTGACGTTATACCTACTTCTGTGGTGAGTTTGAAGTCCTCATCATTGTTCACAATCCATGTACCCGAACCTGTGACAGCACCCTTGCCGCCAAGTTGCTTCACAGTGATACTCTTACCCTGATTGTTGAAGCGGGTTTTTTCGTTCACATTGACGATAGCCTTTGACAGAGAAGTGTTTCCTCCGTAGTAGAATTCCGGATCGTATGACTTCTTGTTCTGACGGTTGTTCTTGCCGATGTTGATAGTACCCTCGAAGGCACTCCAGTTACCATTATAGTAGCAACGTACACCACCCGTATAGACATTGAACGTGCCCGAGCCTGTCAGTGTGCCAGTATAGGTACCTCTGAATGAGCCGTAGAATGTACCGGTCTTGCCTTCAGGCACTACGAAGTTGGAAGTGTTGGTAACACCGCTGCCGCCTTCCTGATTAGAGCCCCAGAGGGTTCCGTTCTGGAATTCCACGGTCTTAGGCAGAGCATCTATATTAGAAGAGGTATAATTGGAAGATACAGTACCGCCTGCAATCACCAGTTTGCCGACGTTGGTAGTCGCCGTACCGGTCTCAAGGGATCCCGGGCCGCTCTTGACGAGTGTTGCTCCTTCGCCGTTGATTGCCTTGTTGAAGATTACTCTCTTGCCAGAAGGCACATCAACAGTTGCCGTGCCGTTGATGTTCAGCTGCTGATCGGTAATGATGATGCCATTGGCACGCAGAGTAGCGCCGTCATTCACCGTAATCTGCTGACTGACACTGCCAAGCGAACCGAAGTCCTGACCGGAATTGTTAGCCAGCTGGGGTACAGACAGAACACCTGCATTGACAGTGGTATTGCCAGAGTGGTTGATGTAATTGAGGTTAACAACACCGGCACCGTTCTTGATGATAGGAGCATTGCCAACAATACTGTCACCAGAGAAGGTGTAGGTCTTTGTCTCGTTGCTGAAAGTAACGTCAGCAGGATTTACCGCACCCTTGATGATGACATTGGTGTTTGCGGCATCATCATTGAATATCACATGGTCGCCATTCGCAGAATAGGTAGGTGCGCCGTCCAAGAGGAAGGTCTCACTGACAGCCTCCTGCCAGCTGTTCTCACTTGCCGTACCATTCCACTGTACTGTGCCTGCTTCGCGCATGCCCTCTATCACTAACTGCAGCTTACCATTGTTATAAGCCAGAGAAGCCTGCTTGCTGGCATCAAAGCCCTCGAGGATAATCTGAGAGATGTCGCCCTCTATCTTTCCTATTGTACCGAGGTCGTAAGTTCCGGCGCTAATGTTAGCGGCGCCCTCAAACTGTAATACCGGAGCCTTGTAGCGAGGACCGTAGTCAATCCACACCTGATCTGTCTTAGCCTCCACGGTAAGGTCGTTGGCATTAACCTGGTCAAATGAACCGTTAGCAAAGTCAAAGACGATGCGTGAACCGAAGCCCATCTGCAGCGTAGAAGCCGTGATGTTGCCGACCTTGCCTTTTCCGCCAGGATAAACCGTAGCATTATAGTCTGCCTTCAGGCCTGCCATGAACTTGCCGCCGTCACTGATGAGCGTGGTGTGACGGTTGAGCCACAGAGGACTGGACTCGAATGTGCCGTCGAACTGCAACGTACCGTTCCACACATCGGTAGCACCTGTGTGCTTCTCTGTAACATTAGGCAGTACGAGAACACCCTCACCCTGCTTCACCAGACGCATAGCACCGCCAAAGGCACCGCCTGTAAGGGTTGTGGTATAGGTGGTCACGGTCTGCGCGGGCAGCTTAGGTGTGGAGCTGGTAGCCTGCTGTGAACCGCTACCTGCCACGAGCGCAGGTGCGTTGACATAGAGTACGTTAGGTGCAGCGCCATCCTGAACGCTGACGGTCTTGTTCTCATAGCCAGAGATAAGCAGCTGGTCGCCTCCACTGATAGAGCCTGTCACCTCAGTACGGCCCTCAAGCGTAATGGCAGGAGGCTCCTGTGTGATGCCCTCCATCTCTCCGAGGAAGAAGCTGGGGTGAGGAGGCTGGTTGTAGCCTACTGACTGCCATGTCATGCCGTTGCGGTACTCATGGTCATACCACAGAGAGGTGATGGCGTGTGGAGAAGGATAGTTGGACATATAGATACGAATTGAGCTGTTTCCCTGACGGATAACAAGCTCCTCGCGCCAGTCTCCAATAATGTCACCCAAGAAGCTGGGGTTGTTCTTTGACGAGTTGTTCAGATTGCCATATCCACCCCAGCAGCGGCTATTCGTATATGATCTGTTGGTACCTACCTCTTTCTGGCCCGGTGCCTTATATACATAAGGTGAGCGTTCCTGGGCTCCCGGTGAGTCCATAAACTCGTCGAGCAGGTCACCATCCCAGTAAAGGCGCATGTTCATATAGTCATCGCTGGCCATGTTCATGCCAGTGATGTTCTTGTCAGCAACAAGGCTAATGACATCATAGCCGAAGGTATTACCTACAGCACCGGGATAGGTGTTCTGGAAGTTACCTGCCATACAGCGTCCGTTGTCGGCACCTGAGCCGGTAGTGTAACGCAGTGTGGAGGTCATGCCATCGGTGTAGGCAATGCCAGGCACAGCAGAACTCTCAAGGCAGACGAACTGCTCCAAGCCCCAGCGATACGGGTCAAGGTCGCCGCAGTGCTGTGCATCGCCGTGACCGAAGCCGGTGGTGGAGAGGCCGTAGCCGTTATCATCTATTATCATGGAACCGAAGACAATCTCATCGCGACCGTCCATGTCAACGTCGGCAATGGCAAAGTTGTGGAAGCCGTTACCGAACCAAGGTGAGCGTGAGTCATAGCAGTTCCAGCGCCACGCCTGAGTCAGCTCGTGAGTGGTAGGATTAACATTCAGTGCGCAGAACTTATGGCGTGTATAACATCCACGACCGAGGAAGATGCTTGGGTTACGGCCATCAAGATATGGTGCGCCCATGTATATCTTCAGCGAGCGGTGACCCGTATCAGCATCACCCCAGATATTCTTATACTCATTTTCTGTGGCATTCAGAGGATTAGCAGCCTCACCGGCCTCAAAGCGAGGCAGCGGGAAGGCCATTGGTGTCCAGTTCTCAGAGCCATCCCATCCGTAAGGCTCACCAGTCTCGCCATTGATATACAACAAATACTCGGCACCCTGATGGGTATATTCATCACGGGGAGCATAGTAGTTCATGTTGCCAATCTTGATAGTCTTGCCTGTGGCAGTATGAATAATCATATTGTCTGCACCGCGCATCAGAGCCTCTGCCTTGCCGTCGCAGTCCCAGTCATACAGGATAAGGTCAAACTGCTCATCAGGACCTGACATCATGTTAGGACCCATATCAATCCACCACAAGCGAGTGCCGTCCATCTTGTAGCACTCATGCAGGTTGAAGGTTGTGGTATTGCCTGCTACATTCAGCCCGCTGTCGTTACGACGCTTAACAACGAACTCCATCTCGCCGTCGCCGTCAACGTCAGCTACAGAGCAGTCATTCAGAGAATATTGGCTATTAACGTCGGCACCGTTACGGTTGACAACAGGCTTGACAGGAATATCCCAGTACATGTGTGGCCAAGGCTTTACTTCCACAGAAGTCGGGTCGGGGCGTTCAGTGCCCCTGACAACGGGGACTACCTTGTAGGTGCTGGTTGCCGTACCACTGGCATCCTGGTAATTACAAACGCTCAGAGGCTCGCTGTTCACCTTCGTGCCATTGCGATAGAGATTGTACTTCGTGTCAAAATACTCTGCCGGCAGCTTACGCCAACTGACAAACATACCGGCGGAATAGGTGCCATAACTTCCGTCAACTCCATCCTTGTCATTGGACGGAATGGCCACCAAACCACGGGTCAGCTTATCAGTGACACGCTGCGCACCTGCTGTCAGCGACACCGCCGCCAACAGCAAAATGGTAAGTAGTTTTCTTGATTTCATGTTTTTGTTAGTTATTGTTGTAGATTTGTTAGTATAATTTGCGGTTTGCGAGCATCCTATATCAGGTCAGTCACGAAAGTCCGCACCGTTACGGAATGTTTGTCCGCACCGTTACGGAATGTTTGTCCGGACCGTTACGGAAAAAGTTTCCGCACGTGACGGAAAATGCGTTGCACATCCCTTTGCTTAATAGAAGTAGTACTCTGCTTGCGAAAATTGAATTAAGTCTCAGTTTCCGTCAGGCTTAGTAGAGTCGTGATATATGGACTGAGGCCAGTAGAACTGCTGCCAGTCATCAGGCTGAGAGGGTGAGAAATCCTGCCAGCCCGGGCGCAGATACTGTACTAACGGAGACTGAAGCTGCTTGAGTCCCATCACAATACATTTAGACACCTCGTAGGCTCCGAAGGGATTGAAATGGGTATTGTCGGCAAATTCGCGGTCCTGCCAGGGGAATGAGCCAAGGGGATAATGCACAAGGAGATGCTTGGAGCCTTCATTTCCCATTGCCTCAAAGAGTACCTTGGTCATGGCGTTGAGTTCTATCAGAGGTACGTTCTCACGCTCTGCCACGGCCTTCATAGCTGCGGGGAAGTCACCGTGAGTGTTGCGAATAGAGCCATCCTTCTCAAAGAAACGGCGCACAGTAGGCGTGCAGAAAATGATGTTGCCACCCTTGGAGCGCACCATATCCACGAATTTCTTCAGGTTGACGGTGTAATGATACCAAGCGCCCGTGCCCGGACCCTTCTCCTTCTCGTCATTGTGCCCGAATTCGCAGAACACATAGTCACCGGCCTTGAGACAGGAAAGGATCTTCTCCAAACGGTTCTGTGCGAGGAAAGTATTGGCTGTCAGTCCGCTCTCACCGTAGTTGGCAACGCAGACCTTGTCACTGAACCACACTGGGAACATCTGTCCCCACGATGCCCAAGGCTCGCGACCCTGGTCAACAACAGTGCTGTTGCCACAGAGGAAGAGGGTAACGGCAGTGGTATCAGGCTCTATCGTGATGCTCTGAATGCAAGGATTGCCGCCATTGACTTCGATTGTCAGGCTGTCATCCCACGTGAAGGAGCCCACCTCGCCGGGCTTAATCTTTACGACGGAGGCAGCCTTCTGCTTGCCGGCAAACTCATAAGCAGGGATATTGACGCTGCGTTTGTTGACCAAGAAAGAGCACGTCTTCATCTCTCCCTTACGCGTCAGCACCTTATGCTCCATGAGACGGCGGTTCTCGGCACGCAGACAGGTCTCGCCTGCATGCTTCTTGCTGCCCACGACAACAGTGACACGATAATTGCCATCAGCCACAGGGACAGAGAGATAGTACGGATAAGAGAGACGTTGCTTGGAGAAATCATACCGCTGGGCACTTGCAGAGAAGCATGCGCAGAAGGTTAACAACAAAACCGCACACACCCTCGGCAAGAGAGATGCGCGGTATTTCAGTATCGGTTGGATTAAATTCATAGACTCCGCTTTAGGTTAAAGCACACAATTATGCAATGCAAAGTTAAAAAGTTTTCTTTTTGTGACGGGGATGCCACACACTTTTTTTCACCTTATATATAAATAAAAAGGAAAACATTTGGATTTGATATTTTTTTTTGCTACCTTTGCCGCAAATTGACATTTTCGCGATGAAGCAATTTCTGAAATATGTTTGTGCCACTGTTGTCGGTTTACTAATCACGCTCTGCATCTTTACTGTCATTTGTTTTACCATCATCGTGGGCGTGACAGCATCAAGTGACAGCACTGTCATCAGTGAGGGGAGCGTACTTGTAGTAAAGCTCAACGGTGACATAGTGGAGCACGTAGGAGAAGGCAGTGTTGACCGCATGATGGGGGTTATGCCGTCATCACAGGGCGTGGACGATATTGTCATGGCCATCGATGCAGCAGCAAAGGAGCCTAACATAAAGGGTATCTATGTGGAGTCAGGGCAGATGCTGTCTGACTATAGTGCGCTGCGCGAGATACGCAATGCACTGCTGCGCTTCAAGACAAGCAAGAAATGGGTAGTATCATACGGTGACAGCTACACACAGGGGACATACTATGTATGCTCTGCGGCAGACAAAGTGTGGATGAATCCGGAGGGTACACTGGACATCCACGGTCTCGCAGCCCAGCCTATGTACGTAAAAGACCTGCTGGATAAATTCGGAGTGAAGATGACTGTCATCAAAGTGGGCACATACAAGAGCGCTACAGAGCAATACACGGAGAGCCAGATGAGCGATGCCAACCGCGAACAGGTGACACGATATATCGGCAGTCTGTGGACTACTGTGACTACGGAGATAGGCAAGAGCCGCGGCATCAGCGTGGAAGCCATCAACAAATATGCTGACAATGTGACTATGGCCCAGCCCGCGGAACTGCTGATTAAGCAACGCCTCATTGACAAAACCATGTACGCCAATGAGGTAAAGGCGGAGATAAAGAAGCTGCTGAAGCAGGATGCCGACGAGGACATCAAACAAGTATCATGCACGGAGTTGGCTACAAAGACACGTACAGCCAATGAGTCTGCCACTGACGACAAGATAGCCATTTACTATGCCGAAGGCAGCATAGTGCAAAGTTCAGAGGCAGGACTGCTCTTTTCAGGCGGACAGAGCATAGTTAGCAAGGACATGGTGAAGGACCTTGACAAGCTTGCCAAAGACGATAATGTGAAGGCGGTGGTGATACGAGTCAACAGCGGAGGCGGTGACAGCTTCGCGTCAGAAGAGATATGGCACTCCGTAGCAACGCTGAAGGCGAAGAAACCCGTAGTAATCTCAATGAGCGGGGCGGCAGCCAGCGGAGCCTATTACTTCTCAGCACCGGCATCATGGATAGTGGCACAGCCTACGACAATCACCGGCAGCATAGGTATATTCGGAGTATTCCCCGACATGACACGGCTATACAAAGAGAAACTGGGACTGACATTTGACAATGTAAAGACCAACAAGCACGCTGACATGTCACTGCTACAGAGGGCACGCCCATTTGATGCAGAGGAGGAGGCGCTGCTGCAGCAATACATAAACCGAGGCTATGAGCTTTTCTGCAAACGCGTCAGTGACGGAAGAAAGATGCCCGTAGCAAAGGTAAAAGAGATTGCAGAGGGGCGTGTATGGATAGCAGGCGACGCAAAGAAGCTGAAACTGGTGGACGAGATCGGAGGTATGCCAGAGGCTGTGAAGAAGGCGGCTGAGCTGGCTAAGGTAAAGAAGTATGTCGCTACAGCCTACCCCACCCCACCGACACTGCTTGAACAACTGTTGGACAAGGCCACAGGAAACGGCAACAACCTCGATGAGCAGATGAAGAGTACACTCGGAACACTGTACGAACCATTCTGCATCATAAAGAGCCTGGAGACACAGAACCCGATACAGGCACGATGTGAGTACATCGACATCAACGGAAAGACAAACTAACTGATAATATAAACAAGTACCGCAACACTCACAGTGGAAGGCGACTTCATCAAAATAAACCATTGGCTCAAACCCTTATCCTGGCTTTACGGCTTCGGAGTAGGGTTACGTAACTTTTTGTTTGACGAGCAGTGGATACTGAAGACGAGGACATACGATATTCCTATCATTTCGGTGGGCAATATAACTGTGGGAGGTTCTGGAAAGACGCCTCATGTGGAGTACCTCGTTTCGATGCTGCGAAACAGGTTCAAGGTGGCGGTGCTCAGTCGAGGGTACAAGAGAAAGACCAAGGGATTCTTATTGGCAGATCAATACTCCACCATGCCACAGATAGGAGATGAGCCCTATCAGATGCTGAAGAAGTTTCCGAATGTCAGGGTGGCGGTAGATAGCGACCGATGTCATGGCATAGACATGCTGCTTAGCACTCCCGCTACGAAGGATACGGATATTATTCTGCTCGATGATGCCTTCCAACACAGGTACGTGAAACCCGGGATAAACATATTGCTGGTGGACTATCACAGGCTGATAGTATATGACGAATTACTGCCTGCCGGGCGGCTGCGAGAGCCTTGCAAGGGAAAGGACAGGGCAGACATCGTGATAATAACGAAATGTCCGGTTGACCTGAAGCCGATGGATTACCGTGTGCTACAGAGAGCTATGAGGCTGATGCCGTTCCAGAAACTCTACTTCACGACAATAGAATATGGCGCACTGCAGCCTATATTCGTAGAAGGACGCACCGTGAAATCTGAAGAAAAGCTACCAAACGTACTTCTCATTACAGGCATAGCGTCTCCCGAACAACTGATGACCGACCTAAAAGACCGCTGTCAGTCCATCACCCCAATGCACTTTGATGACCACCACGATTTCACGAAATCAGACGTCGAGGCCATTAATCTGGCATACAAAATGATACCAAAGCCCGCCACTATCATCACGACAGAGAAAGATGCCACGCGCTTGGAGAACCTGAAGGGCCTGTCACAGCAAGTGAGACGCAACATCCATTATCTGCCTATACGCATCATCTTCCTTGAAGACGGGGAGAGCGACTTTAACCAAACCATAATAAACTATGTACAGCAAAATCGCCGAAACAGCACAATGGCTTAAGGAACGCGTGCCCGAAATGCCCGCTATCGCCGTGATTTTAGGCTCCGGTCTCGGCAATCTGGCTGACGAGATTGATACGAAATGGGAAATGCCATACAAGGACATCCCCCATTTCCCTGTATCTACAGTCGAGGGACACGATGGAAAACTCATCATAGGGCAGCTCGGTGGCAAGAGCATCTTAGCCATGAAGGGACGCTTCCACTACTACGAAGGTTGGTCGATGAAGGAGGTAACCTTCCCAGAACGCGTGATGTACGAACTGGGCATCGAGCAGCTCTTCGTGTCGAATGCTGCTGGCGGCATGTGCCCCGATTTCCGCATTGGCGACCTTATGGTTATCACCGACCACATCAACTTCTTCCC
>DEKQ01000005.1:3713-4119 GCA_002353975.1 Prevotellaceae bacterium UBA2718 | reverse complement strand
TGGACGAGTGGTCGGTAGTGATTGACACCAATATCAAGGGCCTGCTGACCATGACGCGCCTGATAGTGCCCGACATGGTGGCACGCAATGACGGTCACGTCATCAACATCGGCAGTATAGCGGGCGATGCAGCCTACGCCGGAGGCAATGTCTACTGTGCCACCAAGGCGGCAGTCAAGGCTCTGACTGACGGCCTGCGCATCGACTTGGCTGAATCGGCTGTCCGCGTGACGAACATCAAGCCCGGACTGGTGGAAACCAATTTCAGCGTCGTCCGCTTCCGTGGCGACCAACAGCGTGCCGACAATGTCTATAAAGGTGTGAAGCCGCTGATAGGCGACGACATTGCCGATGTATGCTTCTATGTGGCCTCCGCACCCAAACATGTGCAGATAGCCGAAGTCAC
>DEKQ01000005.1:0-3683 GCA_002353975.1 Prevotellaceae bacterium UBA2718 | reverse complement strand
ACCATCCTGGCCACCCATCAGGCCAGCCCCTTCCTCATTGCCCGGAAAAAGGAGTGAAAACCAAGCACGGCTCTCCCGTAGTTAGTAGATTTTTTGGCAAAAGCATTGTAGATTCATAAAAACTTTGTACCTTTGCCGATGGATTCTAAAACGATACGCTTATGAGTACCCAAACGATGCAGCAGGCGATAGCCGATTATTTCAAGACGCAGCCCGTCCTAAAGGCTTGGCTTTTCGGCTCGTTCGCCCGAGGCGAGGAGACTCCCAGGAGCGACGTGGATATCCTTTTCGTACCCGACCGTACAGGCAAGCCCTTCACGCTTTTCACACACGGTGGTATGCTGATGGACTTGCAGGAACTGCTTGGCCGCGAAGTGGATTTGGTGGAGGAAGGCTCACTTCGTCCTTACGCCGCAGAAACCGCTAACCGTGATAAAATATTGATCTATGAGAGAAAGAGCGAGGGATAAGGGACGTTTGGAGGACATCATCGAGTATTCCACCAATGTGACCAGCCTCATTGAGGGCTATTCACTGGAGGCGCTGATAGCCGACAAGTAAACGCAGAGACCAGCCTCGATACGCTGTGTTCATGGTTCGCAATGTATGAGGAAGCTCGATATGTAGCTTCACTCGAAAGTGACGAGCCGGAACTCAATGCATTCAATGCTCGGTATAACGAATCTATCCGTCAAGGATTTGGGATAAAGGAAATCGAAGGGACGTAAAATGTAACAATGTGGAGAAAACAAAGAGTGGGAACCGAGGCCGAGGATGTCGGCACTGGTTCCCGCTCTTTGTTTCTATCATTGTGAATCAATATATATGTCCCCGCAATGCGTCAGTTTGTGTAAGCATGTTGGTTTTTGCTGTGCCCGCAGGTACAATCTGTAGGATGTCCTTTAATCGGACAGAAAGCCTTGCAACGATACTGACCGTTCTTAGTTCCACACATGCGGCAGTGACCATCGCCATGTCCTTGAACCTCCATTGTTTTCTCTGTTGCCTGTGCTGTATTCACATAAACGAAACTGATAGCACAAATATGTCTTGTGTTCCCATGAACACTGCGACAAGGGTACATAAAAAACTTCAATTCTCCATCACCTTATATAAAAAAGTACTAAATTTCATGTGATTTTAGCAGAAATTCGTTTCTGATTCCTTAGTTTGCGGGTGCAAAGGTCACATTTTTTCTTAAATGGCCAATGTATTTTTGCTCGGATGAAAGAAAATACATAACTTTGCACGCGGAAGGGATGAGATAGGCCCAAGTACACAAATACTCAACATCTTACAGTATGAAAAGATTCTATACCCTTATCGCGTTGTGTTTGTTCTGTTGCTGCGTCTTTGCAGACAATCTGAAGGAGAACTTTGATAGCGGGTTGCCGTCCTCGGCACCGTCGGCTGAAACGTCTGTAACATTGTCCTCCGGCGTGTGGCGCGTCAAGGGCGTGTATAGCAAGAACGACAACGGCAGCACTCGCGCAACGATGAGCAGCACGGGAGCATATCTCATCACGCCGCCTCTGTGTCAGCCCGGCAGGGTGACATTCAAGCATCGAGCATCGGGAAGCGGCAAGAAACTCGTGGTGGAGAAATCTACCGACAACGGCAGCACATGGAGCCAGTTGGGTACGGCAACCGTATCGTCATCAACGCCATACGGCAGCAATTCCTATAAGGTGAATAGCGAGGAGGAGGATACGCAGGTGCTAATACGCTTCACCTGTCAGAATGCTACGATATACTTGGACGATATAGACATTACGCTCAACAGCGCTACTACCGTAACACCTACAGAGCCTGACGACCCGACATATATAACTACAGGTGTGCCCATTCCTACTAAAGCCTTTCCTTCTCCGCTCCATGAGCTATACATAGCCCCCAATGGCAACGACCAGACAGGTGACGGCACAAAGGAACGCCCGTGGTTCAACCTGCAGTATGCCATAGACCGTGCTGTGCCCGGTGACCATATCGTGTGTCGCGGCGGGGTGTATAAGCCTACGATGAAGAAGGACGGGACGAAATATACTGTTCGCATTACCACCAGCGGAACGGCAGAGCAGCCTATCATCATACGCAATTATGAGGATGAGAAGCCTGTGCTTGACTTCGAGCAGCAGCTGATAGACCAGAGCGTGGGCGACCGAGGCATCCTGATGCAGGGGGACTATTGGTGGCTCTTCGGTCTGCACATCACCCACGCCGCCGACAACGGCATCAAGCTGGAGGGCTCGCACAACCGCATAGAGCGTTGTGAGTTTTCCTATTGCCTTGACACGGGCCTGCAGCTGGGCTTCGGACATAAGTTCAGCGACTCCTTCCCCGGCGTAAGTAGCAACGACGGCACCTACTGTTCGTATAACGATATTGTGGATTGTGACTCGCATCACAACTGCGATTATGATGCCAACTACGGCTCGGATGCCGACGGCTTCGCGTGCAAGATGCACAACGGTCGCGGCAACCGCTTCATAAGGTGCAGGGCGTGGCACAACAGCGATGATGCCTGGGATCTCTATGAGACGGACTATGACGTGATACTCGCCGAGTGCTGGGCGTGGGACTCCGGTAAGGCGGAGGACCATCTGTGGGTGAAAGACTACATCACGAAGAGCGGCAACATGTCATTCTCCGGCAATGGCAACGGCATAAAGCTGGGGGGCAATGGCACAGGAGGATCATCGAAGGGTGTGCACTATGCCTACAACTGCATAGCGTTCAACTGTAACGCCGGCAGCAGCGTCAAGGGCTTTGACTGTAACAGCCACAAGGACGGGCACGTGCTCATAGGTTGCCTGGCATTCAATAACAGCTATGACTTCATGTTTGAGTCCGGCGGCTCAGATGCCAAGACATTCTTCTATAACAATATCTGCCTTGGCAAGCAGGAGATATGCGTGGGCACCGATGACTATAATGCCATATCGTCGCCCATGTCGAAGAACGGATGGAGCAACCATCTCGTTACTGGTATCGGCGAGGATGATTTCCTCTCGCTTGACGAGGACGAGGCGCTGAAGCCCCGCGCCATCGACGGTTCCCTGCCCCGCCGCTTCGGACGCTTGGCTGCCGACAGCAAGATGATAGACAAAGGCACGTCTGACCACGATATTCCCGAAAGCCTGCTGCAGGACTTCCCCTTCCTGCGTCGCACCATAACAGGCACAACCCGCGACCTCGGACCATACGAACGTCCCGAGTTAACTCCCGGCGAAACGACCGCAATAGAGGAGGTGCCCTGCGGCTCATCGGCAAACGAAGCACGCAACACTCCGCAGAAGACACTCCGCAGCGGACGCATCGTAATAGAGAAAGACGGAAAGACCTACAATGTGCAGGGAGTAGGGGTGGATTGACCGTTTTTTGTTTGACGTTTTTACTGTTTACCTACATTATCGTCGCAAGCGGTTGTGCATTAGGACATTGGGCAATGAAGGCTACCCACACTAACCTACATGCACATACACTCAATCTACATCGCTTTTTTTATCTAACCTTTTCCCCTCGTATTACTTGCGTGACCGCACAACGTGACGGTCACCTGTCCCCGTGTCTCATTGTTCTCATTTCTTCTTAATTGTGAACTCCACTTTTTGTATTCCGCGCTTATAGACATTGGCAAGGATGAGGGCGTAGCGCAGGGTTTCTCCCTGTTTCATCGATTGCTG
>DEKQ01000018.1:10377-25605 GCA_002353975.1 Prevotellaceae bacterium UBA2718 | reverse complement strand
GTGCAGTGGATGCGGCTCTGCTGTCCGGCGCCGATGCCGATGGCCTGTCCGTCCTTGGCATAGCACACGCTGTTCGACTGTGTGTACTTCAGCGTGATGAGGGCTATCATCAGGTCGCGCTTCGCCTCGTCGGTGAAGGTCTTGCTCTTCGTCGGAATGTTCTCAAAGAGTGCGGGGTCGTTCAGTCGCACCTCGTTGCGGCCCTGCTCAAAGGTGATGCCGAAGCACTGCTTCGTCTCCACCGGTGCGGGGCGGTACGTGGGGTCTATCTTGATCACGTTGTACGTGCCCTTCCTCTTCTCGCGGAGTATCTCGAGCGCCTCCTCGCTGTACGACGGAGCAATCACGCCGTCGCTCACCTCACGCTTTATCAGCGTCGCCGTAGCGGCGTCGCACTCGTCGGAGAGGGCTATGAAGTCGCCGTAGCTCGACATCCTGTCGGCTCCCCTGGCACGTGCGTATGCACAGGCGATGGGTGTCAGCGGCAGCTTCACGTCGTCCACGAAGTATATCTTCTTCAGCGTGTCGCTCAGCGGCAGTCCCACGGCAGCTCCGGCGGGGCTCACGTGCTTGAAGCTCGCGGCAGCGGGCAGTCCCGTAGCCTCCTTCAGCTCCTTCACCAGTTGCCAGGAGTTCAGCGCGTCAAGGAAATTGATATACCCCGGACGTCCGTTAAGCACTTCGAGGGGCAGCTCCCCCTCAGTCATGTAAATACGTGATGGCTTCTGGTTAGGATTGCAGCCATACTTCAGTTGTAGCTCTTTCATTGTTATAATGGTTTTGTGGTTTTCGGCGGTTACGGGTTTTCCGGCGGTTACGGGTTATCCGGCAGTTCCGGAGATTCCGGGTTATCCGGTTTATCCGGTTTATCCGTTTTTCTCATGCTGTCTATCTTGTCTTGCAGCAATGCGTTTTCGCGGCGCAGCTCTTCTATCGTCTTTTCGTGTCGCGCGATGGTTTCTTTCTGTGTCTCGCGTTGTCCCAGGCGGGCTGCTGTCATGCGTTCTCTGATGCCTCCTTCGGTGGTGAACTCCCTGTCGCGGCGTTCTATGTATTTTGTCAGTGCGGAGTCTATCTGGTGGCAGAGGCAGATGGCCATGTTTGACAGCTCCTCGTCATTCATCTTCGGCAGGATGGAACTGTAGTCTTCATACATGGAGTGTTCCTTGCAGAATTCGTGCAGGCGTTCAAAGCGTATGTTGTTGCCAAACCATTCCTGCTTGCCGTTCATCTTGAGGTAGTCCTTGTAGTCTTCCAGCAGTTCTGCGTTGCTGCCTCTTGCTATGCCCAGCAGCTTCAGCTCTGACTCCGTCGATGTCTGTCCGTCGCTGCATCCCTCCGCTATGTTCTGCTTTACGCTTCGCGCCGCCTGTACCATCTGGTCAACGGTCCTGTCCCCGCGTGTGGGGAGGTAGTGCTTGCAGAAAATCCTCGTCAGCTGGTAGAGCACGTCGCTGCGCTGATAGAAGCGCAGCGAGGTAAAGACCACAGGCTTTCGCAATACGCTCGCCGTGCCGTCGGGGTAGTGATTGATGGTGGGAGGGATAGGCATTTTGCTTCGATTTTTTACGGTTTCATCGGGGATTTTAGGTGGTAGCGGGGGTGTTCCGGCAGTCCCGGGTTGTCCGGCAGTTCCGGGTTGTCCGGCAGTTCCGGATTTTCCGGATTTTCCGGGTTATCCGGCTTCCCCCTCTCCTTAGGGGAGGGCCGGGGTGGGGCTTAATTCGTTAATTTCTCAACCGCCTCGCGGTTCTTCATTACGTCAAGTCCCTTCTGTGCTGCCTGGTCCAGCAGTCTGCCTGCCTCGTCGTACTTCTCCTGCAGTATGGCGAGCACTGCACGCGTCTGCAGAGCCTCAGCACTGTCGCCGGCCTTGCTGAGCAGCGTCTCTGCCTTCAACAGATCCTTCTGGCGTATGGCGACATTGGCAAGGTTGAGGTTTGCCACCGGGTCGTCAGGATAGACGTTGACAGCCGTCTGCAACACCTTGTTGTACTCTTCGCTGCCCTTTTCCATCGTCTGTGCCACATCCCACAGCTCGCGTACGCTGAGCTGATAGGGACGCGTCCTGTATATCTCCTTGGCCTGCTCCAGGGTGAAGTCGCTGAAGCTGAATGATATGTCGTAGTCCGAGCGGCGCAGCGACGGATATACCTCACGCAACAGGTAGCGGTACTCGTCAGCATAGCGCGTCTTGATGCGCTGCTCCTTCGGGTCTGGGGCAAGCGATCCATCGTCGATTATGCTGAGTATCTCCTGCTTGTGGGGCAGCACCGTTGCATCGGCCTCAGCAACAGCCTTGCGCAGACCCTCCCAGTTTTCAGGAGTAGCCTCAGCTGGAGCAAAGACACTTGCAGGCAGGTTATACTGCTGCTTCAGCCAGTTGGTGAGCGACTGTGCGCGGTTTGTTGCCAGCATCTTGTTGTGAGCGTACGGGCTCTCGGGCGATGCGTAGCCATGTATCTTTATCTCGCGCACGCTGACGTTCGGATCCTCCGCCATAACGGAGAGCGTGTCGGTTATCTTGCGCAACTCACGGCGGTTGTCCATATAGTCGGGCTTCATCTCCCACTTGTTCACCACGAAGGTGACGAACGCTGACCCATGCAGGTTGCGCTCCTTCTTCTGCACTGCGGGCACCACGTCGGTGAGCGCTATGAGCTCATACGGGTCAGGCGGCAGGAGCGATGCAAGCAGCTTCTGCTCATTCTTCAGCTGGTCGCCGCAGCCGCAGAGGTCGCTCTCCATGTATATGTCGGCATTTCTGAACCAAGGCTCCGTCTGCATGGCATCACTGTATGCATACTGCTGCGGCTGACCGTTCGTGCGGCGTATGTTTACGCAGTTGGCGGCATAGAGCGGGTCTATGCCATCGCGCTGGAACACTATGTTCTGCCTGCGCCCGCTGACGATGAGCGTCTTCAGGCGCTGCTGCTGCTTGCCGTCTTTGCTCTTTATTACGGGCGTGAAGGCACGGTAGCGGTTTGACGGCACATTGAGCGTGTCAAGCACAAAGTCCATCGTGACGAATGTCCTGTCCTGCGTGCGGGATACCTGCAGGTTGCTCTGAGCCATCGCAGCCGGAGCACATGCCGTCAGGACCAATAATATATTAATAAGGTATCGTTTCATACGAATTGAGAATTGAGAATTGAGAATTGAGAACTGAGAATTATGATTACATCAGCCCCCCTGATAACCTGATTTTTCACTCTTCACTTTTCACTCTTCACTTAAAAGAGGTACATCATGCTGACGGCAAGCTTCGTCGGACCGATATAGAACTTGTTTCCATCGTCCAGCTTCTTGCCACACGTGCCGCATCCGAATTTATCATATCTGATATAGGCAGCACCCACACCGACGGCAGCCTCCAGGTTCCAATGGCGAGCAAGGATCCACTGATAGCCATAGCTCACGCCGCCACCGATGAACCAACCCTCAAAGCGGTTGTCCTCCAGCTCCTTCCACCAGCCGAAGGGCATCTTGATACGTGACGCGTTGTACTGACCTCCAAAGGCATGGATGCCAAGGAAGGACCCGTTGAACCTGTGGCAGAACCAATGGCGCCACTCAGGGTTCACCACCCAGTGCTTCAGGAACTTCTGGTCATCGGCATGACCGAACTTCCAGGGGTGCAGACCATAGAATATCTGTAGGGTGTGCTTATCGTTCACGCCTATCTCCACGCCAAGGTTAGGCGTCGCCGTAGCGTCGTAGAGCAGATTAGTCTTCAGGGCTACTTGCTGAGCATGGCTTGCCACAAAGCCAAAAACAAACATGACAGCCGTGACTGCCAGGTAACGTAATCTAAACCGCATGATATAATCTAACGTGTTGTAGTTTTAGTATTAGTCGTAGTTTTAGTACAGGTTGTAGTTTAGGTATTTGCGTCCGAGCAAAATATCAGTGCAAAATTAATTGTTTTTATCAACAAGGCAACACTTTTTTCCTCCAAGTTAACTTCAATTAACGCAAAGGGATGTTACTTAACATCTCTTTGCACAAGACTTTTACCAAGTAACTTCTATATTTCACCGTTTTGCAATAGGAGGCGACGTGTCTCACGTCGCCTCCTATTTTATTATCTTTTCAGCCACTCCCTTATCTGCCCTATCGCCTCCTGCCGTTCCTTTGGCTTGAAGCCGTGGCCGGCACCGGGTATCACGTGCAGGCGGGCGTTCTTGTAGGTCTTGGCGGCGCGGCGCGAGTCTTCCAACAGCACCACACGGTCGGCGTCACCCTGTATGATAAGCACTGGCTTCTGGAATTTCTTCATTGTGCGGAAGGGGTCTATACCATGCACCTCCTCAAAGAAGCGGCGCCCCATCGGCACGTTCCACAGCCGCGTAGTGTCCGGGATATCCTCTAACTTGGGGTAACGTTCCTTCCAGTTGGCCGGTATGCACAGTGCGGGATATATGAGCACCAGCCTGCTGACCTCCTTGTTCATCTGCGCCGCAGTGAGTGCAGAGACAAACCCTCCCTGACTCCCACCGATGAGCATGATGCTGTCGGGGTTGACGTATGGCTGATTGCGGAAGTAATTGACGATGGCACGCAGGTCGCTCTGCTCATCGAGGATAGACATGTTCATCGTGTTTGAGTCGCTGCGGCTGTGCACCGAGCCGCATGGGAAATCGAACGTGTAGGTCATCCAGCCCAGCTCTGCCAGCGGGGCGAAGAAGTCCTCACCGAAGTGGTGGGTGCCATTGAAGCCGTGGCTGACGATGGCGATGGGCATACGTCCCTGCGCCTGCACGGGTCTGTTGAGCACACCGTATATCTGCCTGTCTCCGTTTTCTATCCACAGGCTGCGCGCATTGCCGGTGTCATCGGGATTTACGTACTCCATTGTCCTGCCGCTATGGTTCTCGGCATAATTCAAGACAGAGCCGGCAATGAATGCCAGCAAAAGCATTGTTCGTCTGATCATATCGTTACTGTTAGGTTATGTTGAACTTTGATTAATTCCGTCGGCAAAGGTACAAACTTTTCTGCAAATAACACATTCAATAATGTAACATTTTGTTGAAACAGCGTATCATTTCAAAAATGGCGATGCTGATTGTTGCGACGTGGGACACGTCGCCTCCTACAACATGGAGAAGCACCCACTCGGATAAAATTCAACCTCCATAGTCCACGGGGTTACGGTCCCCTTATGGAATATGGAGGTTGAAGGAATATCTACTGAGCAAGTTATCAGGAGAACTTACTCATAGAGGTAGCCGAGGTCGTAGGTAGAGTTGTTGGCTGGATTCGTGCCGCTCTCATTAATGGCTACGGTATTCATATCGAGGTATTTGCTCCAGCCGGTAGCCTTGTCAAAGGCATTGGCCTTGTAGTTCTGGCCATAATTCACCCATTTTAGGTCGTCATACGGATAAACAGAGACTCCGAGGCTGAAGTACCCCTTCTTTGGAGCAATCTTCTCGTTCAGTCTGTTGACGATGTTTGCGTAGCTGAGACGATAGATCTTGGCAGCATTGAGTGCGCTCTCCAAGTCGGTGACTATCTGGTTGGCAGTGGCATTCTTGCCTTCGTCCAGTCGCTCTGCCAGGTTGACAGCGAAGTCAAGTGCATCAACGAAATAGCAGTCATACTCCAGGACGTAGGTCTTTGCCATAGCAGCGTCAATCTGTGCCTTCTTGGTGGCATCGCCGTAACCCTCGCATACGAGGGTTGCAAGCTTCTTCATCTGTGCATTGATGTCTGCCAGCTTGCTTGAGCGCCAGCAAGCCCAGTCACAGTTCTCATTGTGCAACTCACCCTTCTTCTTCGGATTTTCCACATTGAGGAAGCACGTGTTGTAGTTTGCATCCTTATACTGTCCATCTATCTGCGCAGCCTTCTCAAAGTCATCAGGCGAACTGTTGATGGCATTGATGATGTCGTATATCAGGGCTGGAATGGCACGTGATACGTGTGAGCTGCAGAACTGGTAGTCGCAGTATGGAGCAAGCTCCGTCAGCACCTCCATCTGTCCCATCATGCAGCCACACCAATAGATGGCCTTCAGGTGGGTGTTCGTCTGCTGCAATGCATCAGCAATGGCACGCTCGCCTATACCGTAAGGAAAGTTCTTTTTGGCAGGGTTGGGATGGTTGTCATCGTATGCAATGGCGCGTGTCACTTCCTCTGAGAGGTCAAGGCCGCCGCCGTGGTTCATAGGCATGAGGATATAGTTCTCAGCCGGCACGTTCTGCTTTACCCAGTTGATGTATTCCACCAGTGTGGCAGTCTTGTAGAGAGGCACCTCCGACGCGTTCTTGTACTTATACTTTGCGCGATAGCCCGCCTTGCTGAAGTCTGTCTGTGGAGTCAGCTCATAGCGGTAGCAGGTAGCCCAGTCACCGATAAAGTCTGGCACTACATCACCATACTCAGAGGCATCCTTCGATGTGTTGAACATCACAGCGAAGCGTACCTGATTGCTGGGGACGTTGAGAGCCTTTATGATGCCGGGGATGGCACCCTCGTACCAGCCGTCCAGGTTTCCGCCAGCACAGCCATAGAACATAATCGTGTACTTGGCCTTCTGCTGCACTGGAGGCGTAGTGCCGCCACCGTCAACATTGTCATCGTTGTTACTGCTGCACGATGCAAATGAAAGACCCATTACCACTCCGAAAAGGGCAACCAACATGAGTTTTAATGATTTCTTCATCATTTCTTTGCTTTTTTGTTTAATAATCCTTTCTTTATGATCCACGCGATGTCTGCGTATGATGAAAACAAACATCCACCGCAAAGATCGGCACAAAGTTAGTAAAAAAATGTAAATAAGACTAATTTTTGCGCAATTTTTTTTCTTTCTGTAACATTCATGTAACATCTTTTTTCAGCACCCGGCACCCCGTGACGCTTGCTTAGCGGAGCAAAAACACCGAAATGACACTTTGCTCATTTTTATGTTAAAAAAATGACAAAAGTGATTTTTCGCACCTTCAAAATTCGTAAGAATTTCGGAGCACAGTCGCCCGTGCCCGCAAATAACGCACGAGAGAGCACGAAAACCTAAAGCATTGAGTGTCAGGTGTTTGACGTATTTCGCGTCAAAAATCACCCACAAAAACCGAAAAAACAACCACCGAAAACGGGGTAAAAGACCTACTATTACCCCGCAATAGACCTACTTTCACATTGCAAAAGACCAACTTTCACTGAGTAAAAGACCTACTATTACAACCTAAAAGACCTGCTTTCACCCTCCGAAGGGTTAATTTTTCACTTTTCACTCTTCACTTTTCACTTCCTCTCGCTCCAGATTTCATTTTTTGCCCGACATTTTCAAAAACACAAATGTCAAAAAAAAAGCCCGAAAATGAACAATTTGTATTTTCGGACTTTTTCGTTCTGTGACGTTTTCCACACTATCTTTTGCACTTTCCTCACTATCTTTCCAGCACTTTCCGGACCGTCACCCGTCCATTCTCATCGGTCTGCCTCACGATGTTCAGCCCGCGGTGCATCCTGTCCGTATGCTGTCCGTTGACGAGGAAATAATCCACGGTGTTCGCTCTGCCTACCACGTGGGCAACAGAAATATCGTCCGGCTGATTGTCAGCAGACTTCGTCAGCAGCAGTTTCATGTCGTCTATGTGACACCATGCATTGGCCTTTCCGTCGGCATAGAAGCCCACCTCGACTTTGTTGTCCTTGACTGTCACGCCCTCTATGGTGTAGGTGTGCCACTGACCGTCAGCATCGGCAATGTCGGTGCGGAATGTCACCTCACCGCTCTTGGCATACATATACAGCTCATTGAACGCGCTGCCGGCCTTGGCATAAACGGAAAGGGTGTACTGTCCGTTCTGCAGCGGGACGTTGTCGGTAGATGCAATCTTCTGGTATATCTTGCGCTGGAAATCCACTTTGTCTGAGATGTTCATGCAAAAGTTGCCCATGACGGTCTCGCGGTCGGCCTTAGAGTTCTTGGCGTTAAGCACGGGCGAGTCGGCACTGCCTGAGGCAACCTTGTTGCCCTTTGCCACCTCCGTGGTCCATCCACGCAGATAGGCCTGCACAGGCTTGTTGTCGCTGGGGATATTCTTGCGGTCGGCATCAAAGCTGAAGTTCTTGACATAGTTGTTCTCACTCCCTACGCTCCACTCGCCGGTCTCTGCATTAAGATGCCACTGGCTCAGGGAGTTGAAGTAAGGCTTGTCGTTCACGAACGAGATGGGGCACCACTGGTTGAAGCCGTTGCCGTTTCCGGCAAAGCCTGCCCAGCGGTCACCACAGTAGATGACGGTCTCCTGCTCGGTGCCGCGCACGGTATAGAAGAATCCCGTCTGCGTCACATGGCCGTAATCGGCATCGGCTCCCGGCATCTTCTGCATGTTGTTGGATGGCGTATAGGGGCCGTAGATGCTCGTAGCCTCAAGGTAATAGACGTTGGAGGCATTCCAGCCGTAGAGGTCTGAGGCGCAGACGTAGTACTTATTCTTATACTTGAACATGCAGTCGCCCTCTCTTCCCGAACCTTTATATATCTGGTGGCAATCCTTCAGGCCTATCTTGCCGTCGGCACACACTCCGATTTCCGACAGATAGATGCGGCTGCGGCCCTTTCCGTAGCTGTAGCACAGGTACGACTTCCCCGTATCGGGATCGGTGAACACGGTCTGGTCGCCCGTGTTAGGCGTGCCGATGATGTTGGTCATGTCAATCTGGTTGTGGCGCTGGAAGTTACCCGTAGGCGTGTCGCAGGTGGCCACAAGCACGTTGTCGTTGAACTGTACCAGCATGGCATACTTCTTTGCCTCGGCCACGTATGCCACGCCTAAGCGTCCCACCCAGTAGGCCCAGCCGGCAGAAGCGGGTGTCAGCACGTCGTTCACGAAGGTCCAGTTCACGAGGTCATCGCTCACATAGCACGTAACAGAAAGGAAATGGGTGTTATTGCTATTGCTGCCTCCGAGGGCTTTGGGGCAGTAATCCACTGCCTCCTGATACTTCACACCATACCAATAATAGTGTTCCACGCCCTTGGCATCGGGAAATCGGAAGATGCCGCCGCCCTGGCTGAAGATGTAATCGCCCTTGGTGGTCTTCCAGAAGGTGTCGTTGTTGATGACGGGGGCACCGTCGGCAGCTGCTCTTGCAACTGAGAGTGTCATCAGAAGGATGACGATTGTCAGAAGGTTTCTTTTCATATTGTCAGTCTGTTTTGGTTGAAATTTCCGGCGGCAAAAGTACAAAAATAACTTAAAAGGCGCTTTCATATATGTAACTTCACGATGAAATTATGTAACTTTGCATATCTCTAACCGTAAAACCGCAATGAAATACAGCTTGACACTCCTGCTTCTGGGCCTGATATTGCCCCTCTCTGTGGCTGCTCAGGTCTATCAGCGCCTTGAACTTCCGAACCGCGAACTGCTGTCCTCGGAGAAGGTGCTCTATGTGATGCAGGACCGCGAGGGCTTCCTTTGGTATGGGACTGACGGCGGCGGCGTGTGCCGCGACGACGGAAGGCAGGTTGACGTGTTCCGTTCGGATGCCGAACATCCGGACCTGCTGGGCAGCAACACGGTGATATGTCTGGCCGAGGCGGGAATGAGAATTATCATCGGGACCACCCACGGAGCCAACGTGCTGGACAAGCGCGACTACTCCATACACCGACTGACAGCCGTGGATGACAAGCGCGTGGACGACATCGTCGTGGCAAAAAACGGCCACTGGTGGCTTACGTCCAATAAGAAGGTGTATGAATACTCTGCCGACGGAGCACTGCTGCACACGTATCCCGTGGCCGACAAATACATATTCCGCCTGCATGAAGACAGGCAGGGACGCATCTGGTGCAAGGAATGGGAAGGCGGGACGCTGCTACTGGACCGCGGGCGCTTTGTGCGCACCATGACGGAATGGCCCGACAGCATGGGCTTCACCCGTGTGACGCAGGACAGCCAAGGCCGTCTGCTGGCCTCCCTCAGCCGTGTGACGACTGACAACCAAGGCCGCCTGCTGGTCTCTGACAGCTTCGGGGACTGCTTTGCCGTGAGCGGGGAGAAGCAGAAGCAATGGTTTCAGGGCACCATTTTCACAAGGGAGGCAGCAGCAGCCCTGCGTGAGGCACGCCACCTGACGGCGCTGCCGACGGCAATAGCCACCAGCAAGAAGGGCGAGCTGTGGTTCAGCACTGGCAGGGACATAAGATGTCTGCGACACGGCAAAGAGGAGATTATCCTGCGAGACATGAAGGATGTCTCGGCAATGGCCTTCACGCCCGACGGCACACTGTGGCTGGCAACTATCTACGGACAGCTGCACCGCTACCGCAACGGAAAGGTGGAGGCAGACGAGTATTGCACTAATGAGTACGGAGACGGCATAATAGCCATGTCGGCAGACACGGCGGGACGCCTCATCATGGTGAGCGACCGCTATACGAGGCTGTATGATGTGCGGCGGCACACACTGCGACAACAGAGTCGCGAGAGCAACGGCACATACTGCATAGAACTGCAGGAGACCAAGCCCGGCGAGCGCTGGAGCCAGCCTGGGCGTGAGAAGGTGGTGGAGAGGCTGCCGCAGTGGATGACAAGCTGGTGGATGTACTGCGTGTATGGCCTGACGGCAGCAGGTCTGTGCCTGCTCGCGGCATACATACTGACCCTGAGACGGCAACGCAAAAAGTTCATGGAACAGATGAGGACGCTTGCGTCCCCCGGTGGGGAGGCGGTCTCCCAACCCACATCTCCGCAACCATCGCCCACGCAGGCCACGTCCCCCGAGGATGAATGGCTGAGGAAAGCCATATCACTGGTGGAGGCCAACCTGAGCGACGATGCCTATACCGTGGAACAAATGAGCAGCGACATGTGCATGAGCCGCATGACCTTCTATCGCAAGATACAGTCACTGACAGGACAGAAGCCCACGGAGTTCATGCGCACCATCCGCCTGCGTCATGCGGCAGAAATGATACGCGAGGGCGGACACACCATCACCGAGGTCAGCTATGCCACCGGCTTCTCGTCAGTAAGCTACTTCAGCCGCTGCTTCCGCGCCATGTTCGGCGTGCCACCCACACGGTTTGGCGAAACTTGAATAGTAATAAAAGTTACAGTAACGGCTGTTACTTTTTCGCACTCCCCCACATCTTGGCCTAATGTCTATCTCTGAAGTATCGGAACTCTGACCCGTTGGGCAGCAGGTCCCAGCGGCTGCCTGTAAACTTCACCACAGCCGTATCGCCCTGAAGGGATATGATGCCGCTGATGGGATTGCCGGCGGCATCGGTGGCGGTAAACCTGAGGTTGTCGCCATCTACTGTGCCTATACCGTCATCAAGGAGTGTCAGGCGGAAGATACCGATTTCAACGCTGTAGCTCCCATCACTGCGATCATAGTATATGTGCAGGTTCGGCTCGTTGTTGTCTTCGTCAAGGTAGTCACCCTCAAAGGGATGCTCTACGGCTGAAAGGCGTCCGAGGCTGATGGTGCCGTCGGCCCCGAAGGTCAGCGGCGCACGGAGCGTAGGCATACAGTCGTAGGCCAATGCACCGCCTGCGGCGTACTTCACACCGGGCGTGACGAGCAGGCTGGGAGTGTCGCCCGAAAGGTCAAAGACCATCTGCTCGCCTATCCAGAGCGGGTGTTCCTTGTCCAATGGTCCCATGTCGGTAAGGGTATCAGTAACTGTTACGATGGAGTCGCTGCCGTCATAGAACGTCATGCGTGCTCCGTTCACTGCGTAGCCAAGGCGCTTGCAGAGCTGCTGCTGAAGGTCGTAGGGCTGTGCAGGCGCGTGGGCGATGTAGGCAGAGTCATTGTCACGGAACCGAATGGCGTAGAGTCTTTCCACCGCGACACCCGTTCCCTCCATCGCACTACTGGTAAGCCACAGCGTCTGCGCCTTACCGTCGTAGCGCGCCAGGGGCGGACGCACGTTGCGGATATGGGGGAACGTGGTTGAAATGGCACCCCTCATCACTACCATGCCGTACCCTTCGGTTGATGTAGTATCTACTTCATCAAGGCTGAAGACAGCGACATTGGACAGTGTATCGCTCATAATATCGTGCTCATGGAAGCGCTCGGCATTCTGAATAGCAGCCAGCACATGCGCCGGTGCTGTGTCAGCAGGCAGCGGCCCGTCAAGCACACCGGCCACAAGCGGCCACTCCGCGCCGGCACTCTTGCAGCCGGAAAAGCAAACAACAGCGGCTGTGAAAACCATAGATAAAGACAAGTATCGCATAATACAATGAAAGTTTCTGATGTGTTTAAGAACCACGAATTTCACGAATTTCTTTCTCCGCTCTGCTCTGAAAGCGTCCCTAAAGGGCCGAGCGCTCAAATTTTTCTCCTGCTGGTATAGATTTCCTACTTCATCTCTATGCTCGCAATGAGCGTCGCAGACTCTCCGCAGCTCCCCGTGTGCTGCAGATGGAAGCCCCCGAAGCCGTTGGAATGGGGCATTTTGGCAGTGATGGTCTGCACCCGCCCTTGGTGTTCTATCGACGCGGTCAGGCTCTCCGGACCACCCGGAGCAGCGGCATCAGCCAATACCTTCACGCGGCACCCCGGCTTATACAGGTCGCAACGCTCTGCCTGGGAGATAGCAGTGATTGCTCCGTTACGGTATTCCACGAGCAGCATCTCCACGGCGTGGTCATAGTCTGGCGTACGACGGAAGCGGACACCGTAGCCAGTGAGCGTATTGACATCAAACTTTATGCACACATCCATGTACTGAGCGGTGGCAGAACCGAAGCCCTGACCCGCATCCTTGCAGGGATATAGCAGCAGCTCCACGGCACGAATCTTGTCAGACGGCAGCATCATGCGAGCGCCGCGTTGCAGCTGCACCAGTCCCCAGTGCCCTTCGCCACCGTTCAGTCCCTGTGCAAAGCCCCAGCTCGGAGCATCGGGTTTGGGGTGATAGAGGTGCTCTGGCGGTATATCCGACGGTACATAGCAGTCCATTATCCATCCTTCGTCGATTGTTTTAGCCGATTTTATCGGCGTTTTCTGTATATCAAACGGTGGGAGTGTCAGCGGCAACGGCTCGGTGGGCGTAGGCACGGAGAGGGGCTGACCGTTGAGGGTACAGCCGTCCATCACGCAGGCATAGTCCGGCGACGGGCGCTTGGTCCACTCTATCTTCAGGTTCGGGTCATCGCTTGTCCAGCGGCAGCGGTGCATCGTGACAAGTGAGGTGCGCTTGGTGAGATACTGCGTGCCGCGTGTCTTGCTGTGTATGTCGCAGTCGTAGAAGTGTGCGCCGCGACGGCTGGTACTGTAGAACGGCTTGCTGGAGAAGAACGTGAAGCGGCAATTATAATAGTCCGCAGTGCCGCAGAGAGCATCATCGGTGCACTCAAAGTAGCAGTCATGGAACTCCACATCGTTGGCCCCGGCAAGCGGACAGAGGTTCAGACGCGAGATGAAGCGGCAGTTGCTGGCTCGGTAGTGGGTGCCGTTGCAGATGGCGAGCTGCGCCTGCACGATGGCATCGCGGCGGCGGGGACGGTTCTGCGTCGTGTCACGAGGATATTCAAGGTCCACGTTGCAGTAGTTTCCCAGCGTCAGATTGCGCAGGGTGATGCTGTCACCCGTGATGTGGAGCATCGTGAAATTACCCACCGCGCCCTGCGTCTGGCCGCGGTTACAGGCTAAGACCACATCAGCGGGATTGTCTGACAGCCCGATAATATCGCAACACGACAGCCGCAGCTGCATGCCAAACGGCACCGTGGAGCCTTCTGCGGGCATACGCACCGCAGGGTCATCGGGGTCATCGAGCCAATGGACGGCGGGCTCAAGATAGATTTCCACGTGCTTCCGGCCCTGCGCAAAGGTCAGAGCCTCCTTGGCCGAGGCAAAGGTGAAGGCCGCCGTATCGGTGGGAACGGCGGGGTTGACATACAAACAGTGCACAGACGAGACCCGCTCTGCACCATTGCAGAGAAATGTTGTCTGTGCACTGGATGTGGATACCATAGCCTGCACGAGGCAGAGCAGCATAAAGCGGGCGATTATTTCGCCTGAAAGGTGGGTTGGCTTGATGGTCATTGATATTCTTTGGGCAATGTATGTCGCCAAGTGGGGTAAGGCTCTCGCAGCATGTGCTTATTGTAGAAGAGAGGGTTTCCCGTCACCTCAGGCCCGATGAAATGGGGCAAAACGATTGGTTCATCAGGACTCTCCAGCTCTACTTCTGCCATGAGCAGGCCTTCGTTGTCGCCATGAAACTCATCTATCTCCCACACGTGTCCCTCATAGTTCACAATGTGGCGCACCTTGTCGATCCTGCCGCCTTTACACAGCTGCAGCATCTCCAGGGCGTCAGGGATGGGTATCTGACGCTCAAACTCATAACGCGATAGTCCTCCGTCGCGTGACTTTCCCTTGATGGTGAGAAACGCAACGCCCTCGCCTCCAGCCTCAGCTCCAGGGGGAAGGGAGAGCTTCTGGCCACGCTCCACTTCACGCCGCAGGCGGATGCGAACCGTAGCACCGCTCACAGCCATGTAGCCCTGAGAGATGAGATAGGACGTGCTCACCATGGAACGGAAGGAATCATCACGACTGACGAGATATTTCCGTTCTATCTCCAAAATGTCTTTACTTCTTTATGATACGATATACATTGTATAGATGGCATACAGCGCACCTAACGCGATGAGGATACCGAAGATCCAGTTGATTACATTGCGGCCTTCCTGCTCCTTCTTAGCTGCGTAGGCCGCCTTCTTAGCGTCTCTTTTTGCTTTGTTGTTGCTCATTTTTATTTCAAATTAAAGCCCCCTTCAGCTCCCCCAAGGGGGAGAGATGTGGGCGATAGTTTATAAATTAAAATTATGAATTTTGAATTNNTTAATTATTAATCGCCATCAGGTATGCCTTGATGAAGCCGTCCAGCTTTCCGTCCATGACGGCATCGACATCCGAGGTCTGATAGCCCGTGCGGTGGTCTTTCACGCGCTTGTCGTCAAAGACATAGGAGCGTATCTGGCTGCCCCACTCTATCTTCATCTTGCCTGCCTCTATCGCCGCCTGCGCCTCCATGCGCTTCTTCATGGCGCGGTCATAGAGCTGGGACTTCAGCAGGCGCATGGCATTCTCACGGTTCTGCTGCTGCTTGCGCGACTCGGTGTTGGCGATAAGGATCTCCTCTTCCTCGCCGGTGTCAGGGTCCTTATACATATAACGCAGGCGCACGCCCGTCTCCACCTTGTTGACATTCTGTCCGCCGGCACCGCTGGA
>DEKQ01000018.1:9209-10265 GCA_002353975.1 Prevotellaceae bacterium UBA2718 | reverse complement strand
TCATGCGCTTGCCCTGGGCATTGTAAGGCGACACACGCACAAGGCGGTGCACGCCGCTCTCGCTCTTCAGGTAGCCGTAGGCATATTCGGCACCGGAGCCGGGGACATTCTCTATCTGCATGGTGACAGACTTGATGCCAGCGTCGTCAGCCTCCAGCAAATCAACGACAGTGACCTTATAGCCACCCTTCTCAGCCCAGCGCATATACATACGCATGAGCATCTGCGCCCAGTCCTGGGCCTCAGTACCGCCGGCACCGGAGTTAATCTTCAGCACAGCATCCATAGGATCCTCCTCCTGACGCAGCATATTGCGCAGCTCAAGGTTCTCTATGGCAGCGAGGGCACGCTCGTAAGCCTTGTCAACTTCCTCCTCGGTAAGCATCTCATCACGATAGAACTCTAACGAAAGCTGCAGCTCATCGGCAGACGTGCGCACCTCTTTATAGCCGTCGAGCCACTTCTTCAGCTCGCCGACGACCTTCATCTGGGCGCGGGCACGCTCCGGGTCATCCCAAAAGTCAGGAGCCTGAGTACGAAGGTCCTCCTCCTCGTATTCTATCTTCTTGCGGTCTATGTCAAGATACTTGTGCAGCGCCTCTGCACGGTCAAGTATGTCTTTTAGTTGGTCTTGGGTAATCAAATTATAAAATTAATGAGTTAACAAATTAATGAATTAGCGTATTGAGAGTTAGAGTTGAGAATTGAGAGTTGAGAATTACGATTACATCAGTCCTCACTGATAACACCATTCTTCACTCTTCACTTTTCACTCTTCACTTTAAATTACGAATACATTGCCTCTATCTCAGCCGCATGATTCTTGATGACATTCTGCCTGCGGGTCTTGAGAGTGTTGGTAAGCTCACCGTTCTCCATAGAGAAAGGCTCGGTGAGAAGGGTGAAACGCTTCACCTGTTCAAAACCTGACAGCCCCTGTTGCAGCGTCTCTATACGCTCTGTGAGCATACTGATAATCTGCGGATTGCGGCACAAGTCTTCCCTGTTCTTGAAGTTTATGCGGTTTTGCAGCGCATATTCCTCAAGCATCGAGTA
>DEKQ01000018.1:0-9130 GCA_002353975.1 Prevotellaceae bacterium UBA2718 | reverse complement strand
ACCAGCAGTTTTGACTCCACAGCCTGCGGAGCGACGTACTTTCCGTTGGAGGTCTTGTAGAGATCCTTTATCCTTTCGGTAAGGAACAGCTCCCCATCCTTCATGTAGCCCGCATCGCCTGTGTGGAAGAAGCCGTCCTCCGTGAAGGCTTCACGGTTCAGTTCCTCACGACGATAGTAGCCCTTAGTGATAGTAGGACCCTTGAGGAGTATCTCGGAGTTCTCGCCTATGCGTATCTCTATGCCGTTGATAGGGCGTCCCACAGAGCCGATGGTATATTTCTCGTCGCGGTGGTCGCACGACACGGTAGCCAGACTCTCCGTGAGCCCATAGCCCACAATCATATTCAGTCCCAAGGAATGGACGAAGGACTCAACCTCCTTTGACACCACAGCGCCTGCCGTAGGGAAGATATTGGGGCGCTTGAGGCCGAACTGCTTCCTGACAAGAGAGAGTATCGTCTTGTCTATCACGGCATACTTCACACGCAGACTCAGCGGAGGGCGCTTGCCTGCTGCCTTGTAGGTGACGTTATACTCATGGCCTATCTTCAGCGCCTCGCGGAACATCTTCTGCTGAGTAGCGGAGGAATTCTCTATCTTTGCCATTACGCCGGAATAGACTTTCTCCCAGAATCGCGGCACGGCAGACATACTTGTGGGGTTTGTCTGACGCATAGCGTTCTGGATGTCCCTCGGGTCGGTATTGACAATCAGCGTGCTGCCCTTGGTAAGAGCGAGGAAATCCCATCCGCGCTCAAAGATATGCGTAATGGGCAGGAAGGTTATGACGCGGTCATCTTCCTCCACCGGCACACACTCATTATTGGCCTTGAAGGCGGAATTATACTGTCCGTAGGTCAGCATCACGCCCTTAGGGTTGCCCGTTGTGCCTGAGGTATATAGGATATTGGCAAGGTCATCGTAGTTATGTTCCGCCAGGCGCTGCTGGTAAGAGCCCTCCAATGACGGTGCATCGCCAAGACGAAGGAAATCGGAGAAATGCATCGACGTGGTGTCATGGTCAGCCAAACTCACCATTTCATCAAAGACTATGATGCGCTCTAACGACGGGCAGAGGGACTGAACGCGGCGCGCCTTATCGTACTGCTCCTGCTCACCGACGAACATAAAGCGTATGTGGGCATCGTTGACGATGAACCGCAGCTGTTCCTCTGAGCTGGTAGAGTAGAAGGGAATGGAAACTGCCCTTATGCCGAAAGCGCCGAAGTCGGTGTAGATGTACTGCAAGGCATTCTGCGAGAACACTCCGATATTCTCCTGAACCTGGATGCCCAAAGACAACATGGCACACGATACGCGCCGGGCATTGTCATGGAAATCCTTCCATGTAGCCTTCTTCCACACACTGCTTCCGAAATCCTTGTATTCGAAAACGGTACGTTCACCGTACTTTTTATACTGCTCTTGAGGCAGCAACGCAAGATGACATAGGTTCTGCATAGACTTATAGGCAATTAAAATTCGGTTGCAAAAATATGCAAATTTATCGAAATGGCCAAATTTTTTTAACTTTATGTTGCACATTAGGGAAAATCTTTGTAACTTTGCCGCAATTGTATTAAAGCTGTTATTAGGGTTTCCGCAATAGGCCTGACCCTTCCCTAACTATCCCGATATACACTATGGCAACAAAAATACTAAGCGTGGATGACGAGCTTGACTTGGAATTGCTCCTCACCCAGTATTTCAGAAGAAAGATCCGCAAGGGAGAATATGAGTTCTACTTTGCTCACAATGGCATTGAAGCTCTCCAGAAGATGCTGGAGCACCCTGACATTGACATCGTATTAAGTGACATCAACATGCCCGAGATGGACGGCCTGACACTGCTGAAGAAGCTCAATGACCGTCACAACCCCGCCCTGAAAGTAATCATGGTGAGCGCATACGGCGAGATGTCAAACATTCGCACGGCGATGAACAACGGTGCCTTCGACTTCGCCATGAAGCCCATCGACCTCGATGACCTGCAGGTGACAATCGACAAAGCAATCAGCGAGATTACCTTTATCAAGCAAACCCAAAAGGAGCACGGCCAGCTGGTGGACATAAAGAGCGACCTGGCACTGGCTGCCGAGATACAGTTGGCTATCCTGCCGCAGGATTTCCCGCCATTCGACGACCTGAAGGACACGGTGGATGTCTATGCCTCAATGAAGCCCGCAAAGGATGTGGGCGGCGACTTCTATGACATAACCCGCATAGATGACGACCACATTGGGCTCACCATGGCCGACGTCAGCGGCAAGGGAGTACCGGCAGCAATGTTCATGGCAGTAAGCCATACGCTGCTGAGACTGGCCGGCAAGAAAAAGCTGAAGCCCGAAGAGGTGATAATCGAGAGCAACAACGTGCTGGCAGCGGAGAGCTTTGACAACATGTTTGTGACACTCTTCTACGCCATTATGAACGTAAGGACAGGTGAAATGCAGTACGTCAACGCCGGACATAACCCGCCATACATACTGCACAAGGACGGCACGCTGGAGACATTGCCCACATCAAAGAATATCTGTCTGGGCGTATTGGAGGATTATACCTACACTTCTGACAGCCTGACGCTGCAGAAAGGCGACTGTCTGGTGACATTCACCGACGGTGTGACAGAGGCTTGCTCCACTTCTAACGAGCTCTATGGCGAAAGCCGGCTGGAGGCTCTTCTGCCCACGTTGGCAGGCCAGTCAGCACGGAGCATACTGGATAACGTCATCAATGCCGTACATGCTCACGCCGAAGGGGCAGAGCAAAGCGACGACATCACAATGCTGGTGGCAAAGAGACTGGGATGAGGGATGAGTGATGAGGGAACAGAGAGGACACGGAAATGAAATTCAATCTAAAGGAAATAACAGAAAACCTGTCGAGCCTCGCTATTGTGGCGGTGCTTAGCGGAGGAACCGCCTACTGGTTAAGCAGCAGCAAATATGAGCAGCTGTTGGAGGAAGCCAATGCTAAGATAGCTCGCTTGCAGGAAGCGGAGCACAATGCACTTGTGACAAAGCGCATCAGCGAGCAGATGGAGGACATCGCCTTTGAGCAAAAGACACTGTCTGACCGCCAGAGAGCACGCGCCGAAGAACAGTCGCGCATAGCCGACATAGAGCGTGGCAAGGCTGAAATGGAGCGCGGACTGGCGCTGAAAGCCGAGCACGCTGCAGTGATGTCAGCCAAACAGGCAGACAGTATGCGAATAGTGGCAGAGACAGAGAGCGAGCGAGCCGTGATGCACATGAAGCAAGCACAAACGGCACAGGCACATGCAGACACATTGTTCTACATCTCCCTGGCACGCTCGTTAGCACAGAACTCCATCGTGCAATTAGGCTCCGGAGAGCGGGAACTGGCTACGCTACTGTCATATTCCGGATGGTATTTCAATAACTCCTACAAGGGAGACCCCTACAAACAAGACCTCTTCACAGCCCTGCTCGGCACGGCACCGGATGCCAGAAGCACCGTAGGACACCTCCTTGGCAACGTGAGGGCAATGCTATTGTGCAACGGCCACTTTGACAATGAGAAGCATGACGCGGACCTGAAGCCCAACGACATAGTCAGGGCAATGCGACCTTTCATTGCCGTGACAGACTATGGAGAAATCGTAAAGATTACCCCTAACGGGCAAGACAACGGAAACGGATATACCTTCAGCACGCTGTTCTCAGACAACAGCCACATATTCCGCGATGCTTGCATGGTGAAAGACAACCTCTATGTGCTCGATACAAGAGGCTTTATAATGCATTTTGACTCTAACAGCAATATCATCCAAGAGCCAGATCCAATCATCCTGAACAATGGAGACAACCATAAAAGAGCCCGGAAATTCGCCGCAGCCATTGATGACACGTGGATGTATCTGGAAGTCTTGAATGAAGGAGAGCTGGTAGCAGCAGGCAACAGGAACGTGGTGTGGGTGGATCCCGTAAACAAAAACGTGACCTATACATTCGTCACTGAACACGATATCACTGCCTTAGGGAAGTCAGGCGACATGCTTCTCGTGTTTTGCAAAGGTGGAGAGATAATAAAATTCGATGACCACCACATGCATACATCTATATTATTACAGCTTCCCAAGGAGCATAATGTGACCTGTTACCACTACCAACGCATGGAACAACGGCATATCGTAGGCATGGAAAACGGTGACATCTATATCTTTGACAACACAGGAAGATACCTGACAACACTCATGGGACACTCGGGACGCATAACAAACATAGACCAATTCGCCTCGTTCCTCGTCACTTCATCCTATGACAAGAACGTGAGCATCTGGAATATGAGCGACATCACCGCCCTGATGACACCTATAGAAGTCTCCTTCAGACAGTGGCCCCTGAGCTTTGCATTTGACAAGCCCGCACAAACGCTGCAGGTAGGACTGGCCAACGGAGACATTGAGACCATGCGCATCTCCATCGAGAAGAACGTGGAGAGCACACATCGTCACATAACACGAGAGTTTACACCACAGGAATGGGATTACTACATAGGTGGGAATGTGCCATTCATTAACTTCAAACAACAATGAGACAGCATATCCGATACATACTGTTGTTACTCTGCCCGGTGCTCGTCTCACTCAGTACGCAAGCAGAAAACAGAGGTGTTCCCTATCTGGAGAACTTCACTGCGGAAGATTATAACGCCCACAACCGAAACTACGACGTAGTGTGCGACAGTCACGGAACCGTCTATGTGGCAAACTTTGAAGGACTGCTCTACTATGACGGGGCCACATGGAGGAAGATACACACCACCGACATCAACCGTATCACACGAGTGGCGCGAGACAAGCAAGACCGCATCTGGGTAGGAGGATACAACGTCTTCGGATATCTGGAGGCCACGAAGAACGGTCAGCTGGCAATAAAATACATCGGTTCCAGCGGAGGCAAAAACAATTTCGGAGAGATTAACGACATCGTATTCGGTGAGAATGATGTGTTCTTCTACAACACAGAGAACATAAGATACGCCCTGAACGGCACACACATACAACAGTCGGCAGTGCAAGACCGCAAGGGACAGCAGATCAACACGGTCAGCACATTGAAGATTGGTAATACTATCCTGCAGGCGACGGAGCGCGACGGCGTGATGATTAAGGCAGGAAAGATGGTGCAACACATCACGGTGGAGGACGGACTGTGCAGTAATAGCGTGAGCCGCATCACTTACGACGGCAAGAACACCGTATGGGGAACGACGGATAAGGGCATATTTGCATTGGAAATACCCTCTCCCTACACTCACCTGACCGAGGCGCAGGGCCTCAGGGGCGAGGTTTACAGCATTGCACAGTCGGGAGACATACTCTATATAGGAACCACCCAGGGGCTCTTCAAACTGGAGAACGGCAAGGTATCACTTATCCCCGGCATTGACGTGGCATGCTGGCAGCTGGCAGACATCGGCAATTCCACACTTCTGGCAGCTACATCAGTGGGACTGTACAAGATAAAAGGACAGTCGATAACACGCTTATTGGACAGTAATTGCACCGCCGTATGTCAGGATAAAGATGGAACCATATATATCTGTGAGCTGGATTGCGTCAGCAAAATAACCCCTAATGGGCAATACAGCAAGATATCAGAGTTGGAAAAGGGTGACAAAATCCATATCGTGAACGGTGTATTGCAGGTGGAGACACTCTTCGGCGAGCTGTGGAATATCACCATCAACGGGCGTCATGTCTCCACACTGGTACGCAAGACGGCTGACGTCAACGCTCCAATGCTGGACTTCGCAGACCGGAAGGGACGCCGTTGGCTGACCAATGCCGATGGAAAAGGACTGACACTGGACAAAAGCAGCAAAGCGAAGTATAAGGATTTGCAGGAGCGTATCACACCGCTGAGCAATACACTGATACAGGCTTTTGCCCTCACCGATGACGAATCACTGTGGATTGGCGGTGAGTACGGAGCAATACAGTGCAGCCTGGAGAAACTGCAAGAAAATCAAGGATACGCCAAGAAGGGTGCCACCTATATACGTGAGGTGACTATCATGAATGATTCGGTCATCTGGGGCGGCTACTCGCAGGGCTCATTGACTCCCATACATACGCTGAAGAACATCAATCTGGACCCTGAATACCACTCTATTACAATCTATTTCTCAGTCGAAAACAACTCCATCTTCTCGCCGTCACTGTACCGATATCGCATCAATGGCGGCACATGGAGCAACTGGACGACAGAGACCTTTGCCCGATTTAACAACATGGCCTACGGAGATACACACTTCGAGGTTGAGGCAATGGACCTTTTTGGCAACATCTCTGAACGCGCTTCCGTAAACTGGACACGAGCATACCCGTTCTTCATGCGCTGGTGGGCAATGCTGATATACGCCCTCATAGCACTCTATGCAGTAAAACGAATAATGGCGTATCGCACCAAGCAGCTGGAGAAAGCCAAGAAACAACTGGAGAGCGTGGTGGAAGAGCGCACGGCAGAACTGTCAACAGCCCTGGATAACCTTGAGGAGAAGAACCGTGTGCTGAAAGACACACAGAACGAACTCATCAGAATGGAGCGCACCGCCACAGCGGGCAAGCTGACACAGGGACTCATAGACCGCATCCTGAACCCTATAAATTATATCAATAACTTCTCAAAACTCACCAACGGACTGGCTAACGACCTCGCTGAAGACATAGAAGACGAGAAGGTTAACATGGGTGAAGAGAACTATGATGACTGCATGGACATCATCGACATGATACAGCAGAACCTCAGCAAGATTGAGGAACACGGCGTGAACACCACCCGCACACTGCGTGCAATGGAGACAATGCTCAATAACACCGTCGGCACTCCACGCGAGACAAACATGTCGCAACTCTGCAAACAGGCCGTAGATGTGACCAACGAGTATCATAAGACACAGCTGGAGGCAATGAAATTCAGCATCAAGGCCATACTGCCGCACGAGGACATTATGGTTACGACAGACCCGGAGTCTATCAACAAATCCCTCTTGGCGCTGCTGAACAATGCCGTCTATGCCGTGACAAAGAAATTCCAGCGCGAGGCATACGATGCAGAAATAACACTGACACTGTCCAAGCTGGACGACAAACACGTAGAAATAATCATCCACGACAACGGAATAGGAATGGAAGAGGCTATCCAATCAAAGGTATTCGACCCATTCTTCACCACCAAGCCGACTGGCGAGGCATCGGGCGTAGGACTCTATCTTGTCAGGGAGATAATACAAGCTCTCAACGGAGCCATCTCACTGCAGTCACGCAAGGATGAGTTCTGCGACATCCTCATAATGCTTTAAGCTAACCATACACCCCAACAAATAATTACACGTCATGACCGAAAGCGAGAAACAACAACAGAAACTGGCCTCTCTGGGAATGCTCAGCGCCGGTATTGCACATGAGATACAGAATCCGCTGAACTTCGTCATCAACTTTTCCAAGATGTCAGAGAAACTTCTCAAGGACCTGGAGGAAATCCTTGAGGACGTATGCGATGATATAGATGAAGAGGATGCCGAGGATATTACAGGCATCATCGAAGACCTTTCCACCAACCTTCAGAAGATACAGGAGCACGGAACACGCGCCATTGACATCATTCAGGGCATCCTGCTCATCTCTCGCGGCAAGGAAGGCGAGCACCTGCCCACGGACATTCCCAAGCTGGTGCATGAGTATATATGGCTCTCCTACCATGCCATGCGCGCCAAGGACAAGAGCTTCAATGTCTCAATTCGCGAGAATTACCCTGAAGAGATGCCACGGCTCATGGTGATACCGCAAGACCTTTCACGCGCTGTCCTCAACATAATGAACAATGCCTGCTATGCCCTGAAGTGCCGACAGGCAGAGGAAACCGGCAAGGGGAACAATGCATACACGCCTACGATAGATGTTACAGTGAGTTGCAAGGAGAACAATAGCGACAACAACGAGGGTGGAGCAAAGCCCTATCTGCTCTCCATATCGGTAAAAGACAACGGATGCGGCATACCTGAGAATGTGAAGGAGAAACTCTTCCACGAGAACATCACGACCAAGCCGGTGGGTGAAGGCACAGGACTGGGAATGCAGATAACCCACGACATCATCGTCGCAAACCATCATGGTGAGATACTTGTAGATACTGCCGTAGGTAAAGGAACCACCGTAACATTCCTCATTCCGGTATCAAAGGTATGAGACACCTTATTTATATATACATAACGGCGCTATTATTGCTTTGCACCTGGACGTACAAAGCCTCGGCACAGGCCTCACAGGCAGATGCGCAGGAGCTGTATAACCAAGCATTGCAGGTCTATAACGAAGGGCAGTTCAGCAAATGCGAGGAGCTGACACTGAGCCTGCTGCCCTCTGCCGACGGTATGCTGAAGACCAGCGGCTATCGTCTCCTTGCCCTCTGCAGCCTTGAACAGGGCAATACTGAGAAGGCAAAGCTGTATGTTGAGAAGATGTTGAAGAACGACCCGTACTTCACTCCCTCCCTCGGCGACCCGCGACGGTTCATCGATCTGGTCTTCGAGACTAAATCTGCCGAGGCAGGCATCACCACCGCCTCACGTCAGGCTGAGACCGTGGAAGAGGCTCCGGTGCCCGTAACACTCATCACCGAAGACATGATACGCCACTCCGGAGCCACCACGCTGCAGGAACTGCTGGCACTCTACGTACCCGGCATCACCATAGCCGAGGGCATGGAGTCCAACATCGCCATGCACGGCATCTACTCCCTGACTCAGGACAAGATACTCTTCATGCTTGACGGCCACCGCCTCAACTCGTCATCCACCAATGCCGAAGCCCCCGACTTCCGCTCCTGCCTCGACAAGGTAAAACAGATAGAGGTGCTTCGCGGACCTGCCTCATCGCTGTATGGCAACGTGGCGCTGTCTGCCGTGGTGAACATCATAACCCACAAGGGATCCCAGTTGAATGGCGGGCGCGTCTCTGCAACCATCGGCACGGCCAACACATACGGAGGCTCATTCGTCGTGGGTGGCGGTAACAATGTCGTTGACATCATGGGATGGGGCTCCCTGCAATATGCCAAGGGTTTCCCGCATACAGTAGAAAATAACATTGGAGGCACTGC
>DEKQ01000082.1 GCA_002353975.1 Prevotellaceae bacterium UBA2718 | reverse complement strand
ACGCTGCCAACGCTCATGGAGGGCAGTATTACCTGATACATCAGGTCGTAGGCCCACGTCTTGGTGACAGGTTTCTCGTCCAAGCGCTTCCGCAGGCCATAGAGCTTCAGATATTGGCTGATACAGGTGATGGTGAGGATGCAGGTGAGCTGCATAATCCACCAGATGAGCACCTGGACAGCCATCAGCGTGTAGCCCACCCATGAACAGACTACAGAAGCGATGAACACCACCAGTGATATATAGGTGTAGAACATGTCCGATCGTGGGACATTCTGGTTGTGGCGTCCTATCACGTTCCATTGCCACAGGGCACAGATGAGCAGCACGGGCGGAAACAGCATGTTGACCAGCTCGCTGGGTATCAGAATGATGCGGATGGCAATGACCAGGAATCCTACGGCAATGAGTGGGGTATAGATGCGGAAGGCACTCTTGATCTGGTCTCCATTGACACGCAGCAATAGCGAAATGAGGATGACTCCCAACAGCCAGGCATAGGTGACCAGAAGATTGGCTGCCATAATGAAGAAGTTCTGTTCGACGGTGGCCAACGTAATACCCAAGATAATGGCAAACGTTACGGTAGTGGTGGCCATCGTAATGCACGCGCGCTTTTTCATGAATTCGTTGGTGCGGAAACGTCGTGGCACGACATAACGTATGGCGGCAAAATTAAGTGCCGAGGCTATGATGGCATAGAAGATGACGCTGATGAGCAGACCGAATATCCAGCGGCTGTCCCATTGTGAGTTGTCCGTTGGCTCATATTTTTTTCTCACCGTGTCCGTCATGCGCTGCCAATAGCGGCTCCAGTCCTGGATAATGGTGAAATACGACTCTCCGCCATTCTTGAAGATGTTGGTCTGGATGTCGTTATAGCGCTTTTGGGCATAGTCGTTCAGGTGGGAGAGCCGTTTCTCGGTGTTGTCGTAGATGTTGATATAATCCTCCAGTGTGCTACGGTTTTCCTCCAACGAGTTCCGGATGCTGGTGGCCAGTGCCAGGCAGACGCTGCGATTGGTCTTGGTCTGGGCATCCAGCATGCTCTGAGGCATGGATTGCAGACTGGTTATCAGCGAGTCGTAGCGGGCTATCTCTGTCTCGGATTTGCTCATGAAGGTCTTGAAAGGCAATTGCTGTCGGCGAAACTCCTGATAAAGCTCGGTGGCTTCATGGCAGGCATAAGTAAGGTCGAAGACATACTCCTGCTTCTGCGAGTAGAGCATCAGTGAGTTCTGGTTAGAGCGCTTCATGATGGATATCAGCTGGTCGCGTACCCGCTCGCTCTGCTTCTGGTTCATCTTCAGCCGTTCTGACAATTCGCGGTGGTAATCTGTCAATTCGGTACGAAGTATCAGAAGTGTCTGGTTCAGGTCTTTCTCCTTGAGCACGGCATGGGCGCAGAGGGTGACCGTCATGATGAATATGATAGAGATCAATCTTTTCATTGTTCCTGATTTTTGATTTTGGATGCAAAATTACGAAAAAAACTCTATTATCCATATTTATTTTCCAAATAATTTTGTACCTTTGCGGAAAAATCAACAGAAAATAATGATACTGATAGCAGATAGCGGAAGCACAAAAACCGATTGGACACTCATCAATTGTCCTCATCCTCACCAGTGCGATGTCATCGCAACGTTCCATACTCAGGGCATTACCCCCATCCATCAGCAGCCTGATGTCATCCGTCAGATTATCGGACAGGAATTGATGATGCAGATATCCACATTCCCGCGGGCATCGCTCATCAAGTCGGGAGTCTTGGAGGGTTCGTTGCTGACCAATATCCAGGTATTCTTCTATGGCAGTGGCTGCACACCAGCCCATGTGCCTATGATGAAGCGGATGTTGGGTGAAGTGTTCTCGTCGCAGAACATTGAGGTGCACAGCGACCTGACAGCGGCTGCCCGTGCGCTGTGTCAGCACGAGCCGGGCATTGCCTGTATCCTGGGTACTGGAGCCAACAGCTGCCTCTACGACGGAAAGGAGATTGTGCAGAACACGCCCGCCTTAGGCTATATTCTTGGTGACGAAGGCAGCGGCTCTGTATTGGGACGCCTCTTCATGAATGCTATCTTCAAGAATCCTGACTTTTCTTCCATTCGCGACCAGTATCTGGCTCAGACCAAACTCACACAGGCCGACATTATAAATAAGGTGTATCGCGAGCCGATGGGAAACCGGTTCCTCGCCACAACCTCTTTATATATTATGGAGCATCTCGACAACCCGCTGCTATGTGACCTTGTCATACAGAATTTCCGACAGTTCTTCCGGTTCAATATCAAACCTTACAACCGTCCCGACCTGCCCGTCCATTTTGTTGGCTCTATGGCTCACCATTATGAGCAGCAGCTCCACGAGGCAGCACAGGACGAGGGCTTCCATGTAGGGCTTATCATGCAGAGTCCTATGGAGGGTCTGTTAACCTACCACGCACAATAGCAGTCCGCCGTTCTCTTATTCTTCTGTTACCTCTACTTCTTGACGATAGCGGGCGAGGCCCTGCTGCAGGAAGTCGAGGTAGGCGGGGATGTCCTCGTCGTAGGAACGGCTGGGAGCAAGGGGCTTGCCATGATTGTC
>DEKQ01000136.1:33401-35940 GCA_002353975.1 Prevotellaceae bacterium UBA2718 | reverse complement strand
CTTGGCCTCGATGGCCTGGTGCAAGCCGTCGCTCCAGCGGCGTCCCTCCATGATACGGCCTGTCTGCTCATCTACAATCTTCACCTCATTGTCTATTACCACATACTCATCGTCGCGGTTATAGAGCGAGTAGGCCTTGAGGAGCTGTTGCAGGGTGTGCACGCGCTCCGACTGCTCTGAGAAGTTGTTGAGCAGCTCGTCTTTCTTTGCCAGACGCTCATCGTCGGTGAGCGATTTGTCTGCCTCAAGGGCAGAGAGCTGGCCTGCAATGTCGGGGATTACGAAGAGGTCGTTGTTGCCCACCTGGTCTGAGAGCCATTGCACACCCTTGTCCGTGAGGTCTGCGCCGTGCAGCTTCTCGTCTATGACGAAGTAAAGCGGCTCTATGGCCTCCGGCATACGGCGGTTGTTGTTCTCCATGTAAATCTCCTCCGTGTTGAGCATACCGGACTTTATACCGTCCTCGGAGAGGAACTTCACCAATGGAGTATTCTTAGGCAGCGCCTTGTATGAGCGATAGAGTGCGAGGAAACCGTCGGCAGTGGCCTGCTTGTCGTTATTCTTCTCGCCCTCGGCAATCTTCTGCTTGGCCTCTGCCAGAAGCGATGTTGCCAACTTGCGTTGCTCTGCCACCAGCTTCTCAATGAGCGGCTGATACTCCTCAAACATCTGAATGTCGCCCTTCGGCTGCGGACCTGAGATGATAAGAGGTGTGCGGGCATCGTCAATGAGGACTGAGTCCACCTCATCGACGATGGCATAGTTGTGCTGACGCTGCACGAGGTCTTCCGGCTGCATGGCCATGTTGTCACGCAGATAGTCAAAGCCGAACTCGTTGTTCGTACCAAAGGTGATGTCCGCCTGATAGGCCTTGCGTCGCTCCTCGCTGTTAGGACGATGCTTGTCGATGCAGTCCACGCTCAGTCCGTGGAACATATAGAGCGGTCCCATCCATTCAGAGTCACGCTTGGCCAGGTAGTCGTTGACCGTTACGACATGCACGCCGTTGCCTGTCAATGCGTTGAGGAACACCGGGCAGGTAGCAACGAGGGTCTTACCTTCACCCGTTGCCATCTCGGCAATCTTGCCTTGATGGAGCACGGTACCGCCGATGAACTGCACGTCATAGTGTATCATCTCCCACTTTGTGTCGTTGCCGCCTGCGGTCCAATGGTTGTGGTATATGGCCTTATCGCCATCGATGGTGATGAAATCGTGTGAAGGGTCAGCGGCCAGCTCGCGGTCAAAGTCTGTTGCCGTAACGATGGTCTCCTCGTTCTCCGTGAAGCGGCGGGCTGTGTCCTTTACTATTGCGAACGCCACAGGATAGACCTCATCAAGGCTCTCCTCCAGTTTGTCCAGCACCTGCTTCTCCAGCTTGTCTATCTGGTTGAAGATAGGCTCGCGCTCGTCAATGGGCGTTTCTTCTATCTTGTCCTTCAGTTCGCTAATCTGCGCACGCAGGTCCTTGACGGAATCCTGCACGTAGCGCCGTATCTCTGCGCTCTTGGCACGCAGGGCGTCGTTGTCCATTGCCTGTATCTCGGGATAGACGGCTTTCACCTTATCTACCAGCGGAGTGATTTTCTTGATGTCTGAACGTGACTTGTTGCCAAAGAGAGATGTGAGAATATCTATAAAACTCATGCTATGTTTATGGTTTACTGATTTACTTTATTTGAGAATATATGTCAGGGGGCTGCTTGCCTAATTCCCCGATTTGTAAGTTAAAACTTTGCAAAGGTAGCTAAATTAATTCATATATCACCTAACCGCCGTCTATAATTAACATTTTTTTTGCGACAGCCAGATGTTTTTTCCTACAATAGCTGACAAAGATAATGCCAAAACATTCACTCCCTCGGCATATTGCTGTATGGCGTTGCCGACAAAGAACAGTATCAGGACTACTGCCATGATGCCCCAACCTTTTAGGTTGTTCTTGCGTGGAAATGCCGTCAGGAACCATAGCGGGCAGAATAGCAGCAGCTGCAGGTTGAGGCTTACGGTCGGGTGTTCAGAGAATATCATCAGTACCAATGGTATTCCCGTAGCTGCATAGAGGCAGCAGACGGCATAGTCCAGCCACCCGGTCCATTTGCGGCCTGCGGCGTTGTTCTTGCGTTGTAATGCTATTGATGCCAGCAAGTATGCCATAATGGCACACAGGAACGCCCATGCACATTGTGACGGAGTGACCTTGATGCCGGCATATTCGGAGTTGGCTCTTGCAACACCCGGTGGCAGCACCCAGAAGGCAGTATCTACAAGGGCTCTCACCGAACCGTCGTGGCGCTTCACGAGCATGGAGTCGAAGTCTTGCATCAGCTCTTCAGGCAGGAACTCCGCTTCCTCCATTGATGCCATTTTGTCAGACCCTACGCCAAGCAATATGTCATTGCCGAAGCGTGCCCACCGATGCTCCTCGTTCTTCGTGTGTATCAGTTGACGGAACGTCCGCGTGCTTCTCTGAGGTGGGGCGATGATGCTGTCTAAGCATGAGAAAATGATGTCTCTCGCGCGCGTGGTACAATTATTA
>DEKQ01000136.1:17373-33372 GCA_002353975.1 Prevotellaceae bacterium UBA2718 | reverse complement strand
ACCACGTTCTGCGGCTTCGCGTTCTCTGCCAGTAGATGCATGAATACCGCCTTTTCTGCCGTCGTGAGGTCTATGTGCTGCTGATACACGCCGCTGCCCCAGTACCTGTACTCGTAGAGAAAGTCCTTGAAGTCAAAGATTCCCATCATGTAGTCTGTCTTGCCAAAGACAAACTTCAGCACAAAGTTATCGGTATTGAAGTCGAAAACCCCATAGTTCACCGCCACGTCATAGCCCCTTGAGGGGTCTTCTATCCTTATGGCAGTATGGCCGTAGAGGCTATAGACCTCATCGTGCGGCTGACACGTGAGCAGCGATATCTGAATACTGTCATACATGGTGCCCGCAACGGGTGACGTCAGCTCCTGGCAATAAGCTTCCACTCTGCCACACGACAGTATGACAATACATATTAAAAAAACTTGAAAATGCAAAATAATTCGTTTCACGGTGCAAAAATAACTTATATTTCTGAGAAATCGTTCGTTTATTTCATTTTTTTTGAATAATTTTGCGCCAAATATACAAATAACTTGTCTCAAACGATGAAAAAACATATAGTTTTCATTGCACTCCTCATGCTTGCCCTTCCCGTGATGGGACAGAGCGGCACCAATTCTCCCTACTCGCAATATGGCCTTGGCCGCATGGCTGACGCGTCGCAGAGTGCCTCGCGCGGCATGAACGGAGTCGGCGTGGCTTTTCGTGAGCACAATCAGGTGAACACACTCAACCCGGCGTCTTATTCCTCTGTCGATTCACTCACGTTTATGTTCGATATAGGAATGTCGTTGCAGAGGACCCATTTCAAGGAGAACGGAAAGAGCAAGAATGCCAACAACGCCGACTTTGAATATGCCGTAGGTGCTTTCCGCGCTTGGAAGAATGTGGGTGTGGCATTCGGTATCCTGCCATACACGAATGTGGGTTATAGCTATGAACAGACAACCAAGATGAAGAACTATGAGATACCCTCAACCACCTCAGAGCCCGTAGAGCAGACTAACAGTTATGATGGTGAGGGAGGACTGCATAAGGTCTTTGTTGGAGTTGGTGCGCAGCCGTTCAAGAACTTCTCTGTCGGCGTGAATATCAATTACATGTGGGGCAATATATCAAACCTCGTTACGAGTTCTTATACAGACAGTTACGTGAAGTCGTTCATGAAGTTCTACTACGTGGAGACTAAGAACATCACGTTCGATTTTGGAGCCTCTTATACCCTGAATGCCAGCAAGCACGACCAGTTCACCGTCGGTGGTACAATCACTCCCGGAAGCAGTTTGTCAAAGGATCCTTGGTGCTACGTTATCACCTCAAACGCTCAGGATGGTGTGATAGACACTACGACCTATACTGCCGCTGGTGCATACAATATCCCAATCTCCTTTGCTGCGGGACTTTCATACAAGCGTGATGACAAACTGCTGATTGGTGTGGATTACTCTTACTATCGCGGCTCTTCCGTGCACGTGCGTGACTATGTAAATTCCGCCGGCATAAAGGCTGAGACATCTGACCGCATGATGGACCGCCACAAGGTGAACATCGGTGCTCAGTACGTGCGCAATCCTCAGAGCCGTAAATACAGCGACCGCATCGTGTATAGAGCCGGTGCGTCATACGCTACGCCTTACGTGAAGGTGAACCACCTTGACGGACCGAAGGAGATAGCAGTCAGCGCCGGAATAGGATTGCCTATCACCAATATGTATAACAACCGCTCAATGCTCAATATAGGCGTCCGATGGATTAATAACAATCCCTCATCATCATCGCTCCTCAGGGAGAATTGCTTCATGATAAACTTGGGTATGACTTTCAACGAGCGTTGGTTTGCCAAGTGGAAGTTTGAATAAATGCGAAATCTTCATCTTTTGCTGCTCTTGTCTCTGCTTGTGGCTGCCTCTTGTTCTGAGCCGCATGAGCATACTGCGCCAGCCATCAACGAGCGTGACTCCGTGCCCATGATGCGGTCATACGGCGTCAATACGCTCATCAGCGACTCGGGTGTCATGAAATATCGCATGATAGCTGAGCGCTGGATGGTGAACGAGGTGGTGAACCCGCCAAGATGGATATTCCCGCGAGGCATCTTCATGGAGCAGTTTGACGAGAAATTCCATCCTGAGGCATATATACAGGCAGATACCGCATATTACTATACCGTGCAGAAACTGTGGCACCTCATCGGCAACGTGCGTGTGAAGACCGTAGATGGCCTGCGGTTCAATAGCGAGGAACTGTACTGGGACCAGGAGCGGCATGAACTCTATTCCAACGTGTTCTCAAAGGTTGTGACACCGGAGAGGGAGCTGCAGGGCAACCGCTTCACCAGCGATGAGCGGATGCATCACTATTCCGTAACCACGGCAAAAGGCTCGTTCCAGCAAGAGGACGCGGACAAGAAAAAAGAGAACGGTAAGGATACTACAGCCGTAGATACCACGCCAAAACGAGCTCCGGCACAGCCGCGTAAGACAAAGTAAATTAGCAGAATTGTTGATAACAAGCATCATAATCACCCTGCTCTTCTCGGGATTCTTCTCGGGAATGGAGATAGCATACGTATCGAGCAACCGTATGCTGGCTGAGGTCAATTCAGGCAAAAGTGGCATCAATCATCGCATCGTCGCCTTCTTCTACCGTCACCCCAACACCTTCGTCAGCACCATGCTCGTGGGCAATAATATCGCCCTCGTCATATACGGCATCCTCTTCGCACGCCTGTTTGACAGTACCGTGTTCTATGAGCTTTCCGAATCGTCACGAGTGGCGGCAGACACCATCGTCTCGACCATCATTGTGCTCTTCACGGGGGAATATCTGCCCAAGATGGTGTTCAAGAACAACGCCAACCTGCTCCTTAATTTCCTTGCCATACCTACGTGGATATGCTACATAATCCTCTATCCGCTCTCGCATTTCTGCTCGCTGCTCTCCAAGGGTCTGCTGCGGCTGGCAGGCGTATCGACGGCAGGCGGGGAGAAAAGTGACGAATACTCTAAGGAGGATCTTGATTATCTGGTGCAGCAAAGCATTGACAGCAGTAGCGAGGAGACCGAAGGAAATGGCGATGGAGAGACAGATAATCTGGAGGTGCGCATATTCCAGAATGCCCTCGACCTTTCAGACACCAAGGTGCGCGACTGCATGATACCGCGCACGGAAATCAATGCCGTGGAGAGGAATGACTCGCTTGCAGAGCTCAGGCAGCGCTTCATAGAGAGTGGTCGCTCCAAGATTATCGTATATGATGAGGATATAGACCACATCATAGGCTACATACACTCCCAGGAACTCTTCCGCATCAAGAATGAAGAGTGGCAGACGCATATACACCAGATGCCGTTCGTGCCCGAAACGATGGCGGCGCAGAAGCTGCTGCACACCCTCATGCAGCAGAAAGTGAGCCTCGCGGCGGTGGTAGATGAGTTTGGCGGCACAAGCGGCATCGTGGCCCTGGAGGACATCGTGGAGGAGATAATAGGCGAGATAGAGGACGAACACGACCAGGTGAAATACGAATGTCGGCAGACAAGCGACGGAGGTTACCTCATATCGGCACGTTTGGAGATAGAGCGCGTAAACGAGACGCTCGGCATCAACCTGCCCGAAAGCGATGCCTACAAAACCGTGGGAGGACTGATACTGGCACGCTATCAGAAATTCCCGAAACTCAACGAAGTTATCAGATTTGATGACTGGGAAGTAAAGATACTGAAAAACACCAAGACAAAGATAGAATTGGTGAAGATAACCAAAGTGAGTTAGGACGTGACGCAGTTACTCCGTGATAGGACTTTTCGAACATTCGGATATGGGGTAATAGGCATCATATTCTGATAGCATAACTTTTACGCTCTGAAAGTAGGTCTTTTACCTCCTAATAGCAGGTCTTTTACTTGGTAATAGTAGGTCTTTTAGACGGTAAAAGGCCTGCCTCTGCAACGCTCTGGAAATCAAAGCGTTTTGAACCGCCATTTCCGTATGGAGCCTCGTCCGTCATCATCAGGCGGTGTTAGGACAATTCATGCATGGCTCACTTGCAAACAAAAAACTGGAAATGGCATCATATTCACATGCAAAGGTAATAATTCTTTTTCAATTATCTGAGAAAATCAAAAATTATTTTTTCAATAAAATTCGGATTGTTGCATAACTGAAGTCTCACGTATGCTCAGCTTCTTATTTCGATAATTTAATTATTTTCTTGCATATCTCAAAACTTAATTGTAACTTTGCGGCAAATACACAAATTTTAATTACATAAAACGGTCAACCTTTATTCAATGCAAAATTCTGTCATTAACCCTGCACAATATGAACTTCTGAATGTTCTCTCTTGTGTTAACAAAGAAGAGGACATAATGGAATTAAAGTCCGTTATTGTAAAGTTCTTAAACACCCGTCTTCAAAAAGAGATAGACCATCTTTGGGAAGAAGGTACACTTACTGAACAGAAAGTGGCGGGTTGGAGTGACGAGCACATGCGCACCACATACAAATAAGCAACATGGGAAGACTCGTCGTTCTTGATACCAACTGCCTGATCCGCTCTCTGTCACGTCGAAGTGATTTCTACGAAGTCTGGGAGGCATTCATTTTCGGACGATACACGCTATGTGTCACTACTGAGATTATTGCGGAATATGAGGAAATCATCAGTTCTCACATGTCCCCATTAGCAGCCCAACTGACGATAGAAATGATACTTAGGGCACCTAATGTCTTACGAGTTGATGCTCAGTTCAGATTCCACCTTATTACAGCAGACGAGGATGACAATAAGTTTGTGGACTGTGCTATTGTAGCAAATGCGGAGTATATTGTAACTAATGATAAGCATTTTAACGAGTTGGCATCCGTGCCATTCCCACATGTAGAGGTCAAAAAGTTAGAAGAATTTCACAGAGAAATAATACAAACGTTTAACCACTAAAACCATTACATTAAGAACCAGACAGTACAGACAAATATCAGGGAGTAGCAGGCACCAGGTGACACCCTCCCACAGGGACAAATCAACACAATTACTAACCAAACGAAATTGTGCGTCGTCCCGTTCGTACTTCTTATGAATAAATGAGCTTTTAGCTCTTGCCCTCCTTTACTTGAATACCGCCAATATTCTACACATGAGGACAAGTTGACTGAGAGTTCACGTTTAGGCGTGAACTATTATGTGCTTGTATGTGTATGGTCACTTGGCGGTAACCAAAGTAAAGGCAAGTCACGAATGGTTGCACGCCTTTTCTTATTCTAACTCTACAAGCAAATGAAATTACGATTATTACTTTTTCTTTCCCTTATGGCAGCGTTGCCGGCCTTTGCAGATGACGCCAATTTGGTTATCAAGCATAAAGGAGGTGCTGAAACCGTGCTTCTGCTATCCACAAATCCTGTTATTACTTTTAAGGATGAAGACATGGTTGTGACAAGTGATGTTTCCTCTTTCATGATTCCTATTGAAATGATTGAAAGTTATGGGGCATCCAATGACGTAACAGCCATCCGCAATATCACGCAAGAGCACCCTGAGTACAAGAACGGAAGTGTGGTCTTCAGTGGCTTTTCGCATGGTTCTGAAGTGTGTATATATAAGGCTGACGGCACACTTGTATTCTCACAGAAAGCTGACTGTTCGGGTCATGCAGCGGTCAGTATAGCTAATCTGCCCAAAGGTATGTACATCGTACGCACTCCTAATAACAGTATGAAGATTATTAACAAGTAAAAAAGAATATCATATATTATGAAAAGAATAGTAACAATACTAATAGTATTCTGTCTCTATAACATTAATGCCTTTGGCCAGAAGAAATATGAGATGGTCGTAGAAAAGACCGATGGCACAGAAACCGCATTCAATGTTGAGGACGTAAAAAGGACTTATTTCCGCGAGAGAAATGATGGTGGAGGCGGTGGTAATACCGAACCCTCCAGTTCCATCAGTAACGAACAACTTATAGGGAAATGGATAAACTCGAAGAGATTATGGTATGATTCTAGAGAACCTCAACCAGAAGAGTACATATACAGTGGAAATAGTCGTTATATTCAATTGAACGGTGATGGCACAGGCATCGTAAAACCTTATAATTTGTTTGAAGCTGAGATAGATGGCCCTACCGTCCGTTGGGAACTTTCTGGAAGTGTTTTGACAATTATAGAAAGTGATGGCGATATTGAAAAATTTACCGTTACAGGTGTAACGTCTGACAGCCTTGAAATTACATGGTATGATAACTTTGAAGGAATTTCTATAAGAGAGGTTTCCTTTTTTACAAGAGCAAGTTCCAGTACTGACACTTCCAATTCCTATATATACTGTCCTGACGGTAATCATCCACATTATATAGATCTCGGTCTGCCAAGTGGCACAAAGTGGGCGTGCTGCAACGTAGGAGCATCAAATCCTGAGCAGTATGGCAGCTACCTTACCTTTGATGAGGCGCAGGGATATAACCCGCCATCGCTGGATCAGATAAAGGAACTTGTAAACAACACATCATATCAGTGGACTACTCAGAATGGTGTCAACGGCGGAAAGTTTACCGGTCCTAACGGAGGTTCGGTGTTCCTTCCCGCTGCGGGCTACTTCGATGGCAGTTCTGTGGGCTACGCTGGTTCGCTCGGCAACTACTGGTCTTCCGCGCCTTACTACGAGTACGGCGGGTACGCATTGCGCTTCCTTTCGGGCTACGCGTACTGGAACAGCAACGACTACCGCGAGTACGGGCTATCCGTGCGCCCCGTGCGTTAGAACTGAGTGCATCCTGACGCAAATATAAACCCTATCGCGCCTCGCCTTCATCAATTTTATGTCTGGCGGCGGGGCGGCCCTCAATGGGCCGTGAAGCCCCGACGTGGGACATAAAATTGATGAAGGCGCACGGTGTAATTTTAAGAAATATGTTGTAATATGTCTGTGACGAAAGAATTAATAGAGCAGGAACGCCGATTTGTACAAACTGGAAAAATCCGTGAAGTAAGAAGATAAAGGTATAACAAACATCAACGGCACAAGTCCCATCGTTCAATAGGGCTTGTGCCGTTTTTTCTTGCCTTTGCAGGGGGCATTTGGGGGGTAGATTTAGGATTTCAGTTTAGAAACCAAGTTTTGATTCTTCAAGTAGGAAAGGAATGACACCCACGTAGATGATGCCATTTTCGTCAGTCCATTGTTTTATGTTCCCATCGACAATAACAATCTTGCGGAATAAATCGCCGGAGTTCTTCAGAGAGAATGTTTCTTGATTATGCTTCTCCTCTGTGTCAACATTAAGAGCCGACTGGATGTAAACTTTTTCTTGTCCAGTATTGACGATAAAGTCAATTTCATGTTGTGATTGCTGTTTCTTGCCATCCTTCATACGGGTGACCTCCACTACGCCTACATCAATGCTATATCCTCTGCGTATCAGTTCAAGGAAGATCATGTTTTCCATCAGATGACTTTTTTCCTGTTGTCGGAAGTTTAGCTTGGCATTCCTTAGTCCCAAATCCATTGAATAGTATTTCTGGGTGTTATCGAAATATCGCTTTCCCTTCACGTCATAGCGCTTTGCTCCAATGAACAGGTAAGCATCCTCCAGATAGTCCAGATATTTCTTTATGGTATGGTCGGAAGTGTTGCGTTTCATCAAAGTACCTGCCGCATTGGCTAGGTTATGCGGATTGGTAAGTGAGCCAACTGCCGATGAAAGAGAGTCAATCAGCGCGTCAAGCACCTCATCGTCCTTCAATTTGTATCGTTCTACAATATCCTTGATATATACGTTCTTGTGAAGTCCTATCAGATATTTACGCTTTTCTGCCTCATCTTTCTCGGTAACGGCCAATGGCATGCCTCCAAACATCAGATATTCTTCCAGAGCATCGGCTTTCTCCAATCCGGAAAAAGCAAAATACTCTTTGAAAGACAACGGATATACCTTGATTTCGGTACCACGGTCACGGAAATTGGTGACAATGTCCGTTGACAGCATCTTGGAATTGGAACCAGTTACATATACATCCAGATTACTTCGTGCCATCAGGTCATTCAGTATATCATAAAAAGTAGTGTAAAGCATATCCCTGTCTTCCTCAGGTACAAGGCTTTCGTCCACATCTTTGTTTTTTACCTTGTATGATAACTGAATCTCATCAATGAAGACATAATAACGCTTGCTGTCATCCTGAGTCTTGCCTATTACATAATCGTATAGCTCATTGGGATTCCTATACTTCATGTTGGCCTTCCTGTCTAATGCTATTTCTATGAAACAGTCTTCTGGAACGCCCTCCGACTTGAGATAGTCCTTGTACAAGGTTGACAGCAGAAATGATTTGCCACAGCGACGGATTCCTGTGATAATCTTAACCTTTCCGTTCCATCGCTTGCTCAGTAGCGCTTCTATGTATTGCTCTCTCTTGATAATCATAATCTTAAATGTCTTACTGCAAAAATGGTCGCATTGTTCGACCGTTTTTGCAGTGCAAAGGTATGATGTTTTTTTGAAATGAGCAAAAAAAATGACTTTTTTTGTTACGCTTTAGGCTTTAGATTTGCCTTAAGGACGATTCTCTGTGCTTTATATGGAGGGGTCTATTAATTCCCATCTTATATTTTTTTGATAAAAGTTTGGTTGTTAGCCATATTTTTTGTAATTTTGCAGCGTTTTTGTGCGCAAGTGTGTCGTATAGAATAGAATAAGTACAGGCGCGGGCGTGCGAAGGACGATGTGAGTCGAATAAAAACAAAACAAAAAATAATTAAAAATTCAAATGGCAGCATTAGGAAAAATCAGAAATCACGGAGCCCTGCTGGTAGGTATTATCGGCCTGGGTCTCTTTGCCTTTATTGCTGAGGAGGCCTTCCGCTCTTGTGAGTCAACGAAGAACACAGAGCGCCAGCAGGTTGCGGAGGTACTCGGTCAGAAGATTAGCTATCAGGAGTTTCAGGAAATGGTTGACGAGTATCTTGACGTAATCAAGATGCAACAGGGCCGCGAGAACCTGGGCGAGGATGAGCTCAATCAGGTACGCGACATGGTGTGGAACCAGTACATCCAGACTTTATTGATTAGCGAGGAAGCTAAGAAGGTGGGTCTGCGTGTGACAGACGACGAGATTCGCAACGTCCTGAACGAGGGCACAAACCAGATGCTCTTGCAGACTCCGTTCGTAAACCAGCAGACTGGACGCTTTGACGCTAACCAGCTGAAGCAGTTCCTATCAGAGTACAAGAAGGCACAGACCTCTAACCCTCAGGCAGCTGAGCAGATGCGCGTGATATACAACTATTGGAACTTCATGGAGAAGACCCTGCGCCAGCAGCTGCTGACACAGAAGTATCAGGCACTTCTCGGTTCTGCATTCCTGTCAAACAAGGTTGAGGCTCAGCAGGCATACACCGAGGAGAACAGCGAGGCTTCTGTCCAGCTGGCAGTACTGCCTTACTCTACAGTCAACGACAAGGACGTGAAGGTAGAGGACAGCGACCTGAAGGCAAAGTATGATGAATTGAAGGCTCGCTACAAGCAGATGGAGGAGAGCCGCGACATTAAGTATGTGTCAGTTAAGGTTAGTGCTTCTGCTGCTGACCGCGCTGCGCTGAATAAGCGGACACAGGACTACGTGAGCCAGCTCGCTACGGCAGAGGATCCTTCAGAGATAGTACGTAAGTCTGGCAGCAACGTGCCATATCTTGGAGTACCTGTGCTGAAGTCAGCTTTCCCATACGACGTGCAGCAGCAGTTGGACTCAGTGGCTGTAGGTTCTACTTCTGCCCTGAAAGAGAATACTCAGGACAATACGCTCAATGCTATTCGCCTCATCTCAAAGCAGGAACTGCCTGACTCAGTAGAGTTTGCTGCCATTCAGGTGGGTGGCGAGACTGTAGAGGCAGCTCACACACGTGCTGACTCTATAATGAAGGCTCTCAATGCAGACCCTGCACAGTGGGAGGCTATTGCCAAGAAGTATGGACAGACCGGCGAGAAGCAGTGGATTACGACAGCACAGTATCAGGGTGCTACGTCTGTAGGTGCAGACCAGAAGGATTACCTGAACGCCCTGAACACTATCCCTGCAGGTGAGATCCGTAAGCTGACCCTCTCTACAGGTGACCTTATTATAAATGTAACTGACCGCAAGGCATTCAAGACGAAGTATGTTGCAGCTGTTATCAAGGTGAATATCGACTTCTCTAAGCAGACCTACAGCCAGGCATACAATAAGTTCTCTCAGTTTGTATCAGAGAGCCGTGACCTCGCTGCCATTGAAAAGAATGCAAAAAAGAATGGCTATCAGGTTATGGACCTGACCGACGTGATGTCTTCACAGCACAATGTGGCTCGTATTCACGGTACACACGAGGCTCTGAAGTGGGTATTTGAGGCTAAGGAGAATGAGGTTTCTCCACTCTACGAGTGTGGTGATAACGACAATCTGCTCGTAATGGTTCTTACCAAGATACACCAGAAGGGCTATCGCGACCTTAACGACCCATTGGTTAAGGAGAACGTAAGGCAGGAAGTGCTCAAAGACAAGAAGGCCGAGAAGCTTATCGCAAAGCTGCAGGGCGTGAAGACCGTTGCAGAGGCAAAGGCTAAGGGCGCACAGCTCACTTCGCTGAATCAGGTGACATTCGCTGCACCGGCATTCGTACAGCTCACCAGCACCTCAGAGCCGGCACTTAGCGGTGCCATCGCTGCAGTAAAGCAGGGTGCATCAGTTGCTAAGCCGGTAAAGGGTAACGGCGGCGTATATTTCTTCACAGTTACATCTAAGAAGAACCGCCCCGGCAAGTTTGACGAGAAAGTGTATGAGGAGAAGATGGAGCAGCGCTCAAGGCAGATTGCTTCTGGCTTCATGCAGGGACTCTATGAAAAGGCTAATGTGAAGGACAACCGCTATATGTTCTTCTAAACAAGGGAGCTTCCTCCCATAACAATCCCCGATACCAAACATGTTTGTATGATGTTTAGTATCGGGTTTTTCTTTCTTTGATATGATAAGTACACAACATCTTTCAGACCTGATACAGAGTAACTTCGGTCACGTTCCAACGCAGGATCAGCAGCACGCCGTTCAGGTGTTCCTTGATTTCCTGACGGCAGAACGAGGTATGACGGCTATGATACTGCGTGGCTCTGCCGGTACGGGAAAGACCTCTCTCGTTGCAGCCATGGTGCAGACACTTGTGTCGTTGAGGCAGCGCGTGGTGCTTTTGGCTCCTACAGGACGCGCAGCAAAGGTGTTAGCCCTCAATAGCCAACACCTTGCAACGACTATTCATAGGAAAATATACAGGCAGAAGAGCTTAAGTGATGATTTCTCGTTGGACGTTAATCTGCATACGGACACGATATTCTTCGTCGATGAGGCTTCTATGATCTCTACCATTCCGCAGATGCCGACAGAAGGGATGCCCATGTTTCATGGTAACGGTGGAGGACTGATTGATGACCTCATAACATACGTGTATTCTGGTCGCAACTGTCGTATGGTGCTTATCGGGGATAGTGCCCAGTTGCCGCCAATAGGTGAAGATGAGGCTCCTGCATTACGCTCCTATGTGTTGAGCAGCTATGGATTGGATGTACTTGAGTGTGACCTGAATGAGGTCGTGAGGCAGGAGGAGGCTTCAGGAATCCTTTGGAACGCTACGCGTATAAGACGGCTTATCACACATGACAGCGCTACTGAGTTGCCACGCATACGCTTCAAGGGATTTGCTGACATCGTGTCGTTGAGTGGCAGCGACCTTATCGATGCCCTTGCAGAAAGCTATTACAAGGTGGGGCAGGACGAGACTGTTGTGATAACCCGTTCAAATAAACGCGCTAATATATATAATAATGGAATACGCGCGCGCGTATTGGATCAAGAAGACGAACTATGCTCAGGAGACCGCATAATGATTGTGAAGAATCATTATTTCGAGAACGAGGCATCGGACAAGGGAAAAAGTGAGAACACTACAGGCAGCAGTAGTGAAAGCAATAGTATTGGCAATGCTGACAGTTCAACGGCTCAGGTAAACGGAAACGATGATAGGGGAGGAATGTCATTTATTGCCAATGGTGATATGGCTATCGTTCGTCGCATCAGAAACGAGCGTGAGTTATATGGCTTTCACTTCGCAGACCTGACTCTGCGGTTTCCTGACTATGATGATGTGGAGATGGATATGACTGCAATTCTGGAGTGTTTGCAAAGCGAAACTCCTGCACTTACTGCCGAACAGCAGCGAAAGCTATATGATGGCGTGATGGAAGATTATGCCGACATACCACGCAAGGCTGACAGGCTGAAGGCAATGAAGAAAGATATTTACTATACGGCCTTGCAGATAAAGTTCGCGTATGCCGTCACTTGTCATAAGGCTCAGGGCGGACAATGGCAACATGTTTATGTTGACCAGGGGTATATGACTGATGATATGCTTACGCCTGACTATATCCATTGGCTCTATACTGCTTTCACCAGAGCCACGGAAAGACTTTATCTCGTCAACTGGTCGAAAGAACAGACCTTGGATAATGAAGAATAAAGGGTAAATCTTTGTGTGACAGGGTTGAAAGCAAAGCTAACAGCCTGCAATCTTGCCTTAAGACCAAGGTATATAAACAAAAAACCACCGGCAGAAACCTTGTTTCTCCGGTGGTCCGTAAACCTTGTGTTACTTAGTCGTCGTATGATTACTCAGCAGCAGCAGTGTCAGCAGCAACAGTGTCAGCAGCAACAGTGTCAACAGCTGTTGTATCAACTGTGTCCTCTGCAGGAGCCTGAGCAGTCTTGTCACCACATGAAACCATTGACATAGCAACCATAGCTACGAACATAAATACTAATTTCTTCATTTCTTTCTAAGCTTTTTAATCTGTAAAACAATCTTTGTTAATTAAAACGCTGCAAAGTTACGCACTTTTTTCAATTCCCGCAAGCATTTTTTAAGATTTTTTTTAGGCTTTTTATGTAACTTTTTTATAAATCTCTATAAGTGTGATACTTAGCCTAAGATAAACAAATGTTAAATTTTTGTTGTGTGCGCTCACAATGCTCAAAACGCGTCCTTTTTGCAGTTTTTTGTATAATTCCCCGTTATATGTTTTGAACCTGTCCTGTTGTCTGTTTTCCTCTAAGATGATAATTAATTGAATTAATTGTGAAAGTGGCGGTCTGTCCGTGAGGGCAGGCCGCCATTGTTGTGCTTTTACGTTTTTCCGTCACGTGCGGAAACTTTTTCCGCAGTTGACGGAAACTCTTTCCGCAGTTGACGGAAACTTTTTCCGCACCGCTACGGAAAATCCCAATTCCGCGTCATACGGAAAATAAATTTGGCGTTTCTGTCATTTTTTAGTACCTTTGCAGCGCATAAATAGGAGGCGACGTGTCTCACGTCGCAATGCAGCAGATTGTAGCGACGTGAGACACATAGCAACCCCGCAGATTGTTGCGACGTGGGACACGTCGCCTCCTACTGCAAAGCAGTTAAATAACTGTTAGTTGTATTGCATCATTTGTCGGATTTTTAACACAAATAAGATTGATAGACAGTTCTGTATTTCAAGGAAAAAAGGCAGCTTACTTCACATTGGGTTGTAAGCTGAATTTCTCTGAGACCTCAACGGTGGCACGCATGTTGGAGGAGCATGGGGTGTGTACTGTGACAGAGGGAGAGAGGGCCGACATTTGTCTTATCAACACATGTACCGTTACCGAAACCGCAAACAGCAAATGCCGCCAGCAGATTCGCAAGATGGTGAGGGAGAACCCGCAGGCTGTGGTGATTGTTACCGGCTGCTACGCTCAGCTTTCGCCGAAAGAGGTAGCAGGGATAGAGGGAGTGGATCTCATTGTAGGAAGTAACGAGAAGGGAGAGATATTGCAGTTCCTGGCCGACAGGCTGCAATGGAATTGCAGCTTACAAGAAAGGGGGGATGTGGAGACTCATGTGACAGAGCGAGTGAAGGATATTCGCAGCTTTGTGCCATCGTGCTCGCGCGGAGAGCGTACGCGCTATTGGCTAAAGGTGCAGGACGGGTGCGATTACTTCTGCACATATTGTGCAATACCCTTCGCACGCGGCAATAGCCGAAACCCTACTATCGCGTCTTTGGTAGCCCAAGCCAGGCAGGCAGCGGCAGAGGGAGGGCATGAGATAGTGCTGACAGGAGTGAATATAGGTGATTTCGGAAAATCAACGAATGAGAAATTCCTTGACCTTGTGAAAGCCCTGGATGAGGTGGAGGGCATAAAGCGATACAGGATTTCATCATTGGAGCCCGATTTGCTTTCTGATGAACTGATAGAATACTGTGCCCATAGCCGCGCCTTCATGCCGCATTTCCATGTTCCGCTGCAGAGTGGGAGCGACACTGTGCTGCGGTTGATGCACCGACACTATGACACATCGCTGTTTCGGGAGAAGATACTGCATATCAAGTCGGCTATGCCTGATGCTTTCATAGGAGTGGATGTTATGGTGGGATGCCGGGGAGAGACGGCGGAATGTTTTGATGAGACATACAGATTCCTCGATTCTTTGCCCGTAACCCAGCTGCATGTGTTCCCCTATAGTGAGCGCCCGGGAACGGCGGCATTGAAGATTCCGCTGAAGGTGAGTGATAAGGAGAAGAAGGAACGCAGTAAGTTGCTGCTGGAGCTCTCGGACAGGAAAACGGAGCAATTCTACGCTATATATAATAATAAGGTACGCGAGGTGTTGTTTGAAAGTTCTTCCGATGGGCGAGTGGTACACGGATTTACTGACAATTATATACGGGTGGGGCTGCGTGTTGCTGAAGGCGAAGATGCTTCAGTCCTTGAGAACAAGATAATACCCGTGAAACTGAAACATTTAGGAAAAGACAAAATGATATGCTATCAATAGTTATACTGAACTGGAACGGCTGCAAGATGATGCAGCGATACTTGCCAAGCGTCGTAGAGTATTCGCATGGGGCTGATATTATAGTAGCTGATAATGCTTCTACAGACGAGTCTTTGCAGATGCTGGAGCGTGACTTTCCAGATGTTCGCGTTATCCCTATGGCACGCAACTGGGGCTTTGCCAATGGATACAATAATGCCTTCAAGGTGTTAGAGGCTCACGACATAGGCGACGAGACCCCTTACAAGTCACCTTTGAGGCATAAGCCACGAAAGTCTGATGCCCCCATACTGGGCAAAGATAACTATTATCTCTTGCTGAACAGCGATGTGCGTGTGGAAGAGGGTTGGCTTACGCCGCTTTTGGAATATATGGATAGCCATAGCGATGTTGCCGCCTGTCAACCGAAGCTGCTAAGTGACAGTAATCCGCAGATGTTTGAGTATTCAGGAGCTTGCGGCGGTTTCATAGATAAATACGGGTATCCTTACTGTCGTGGAAGAGTATTTGGAGTCGTGGAGAACGATGAGGGGCAGTATGATGAGGTGACTGACGTGTTGTGGGCCTCAGGAGCCTGCCTAATGATTCGCGCGTCTGATTACTGGGCAGCAGGAGGACTGGACGGTCGTTTCTTTGCTCATCATGAGGAGATTGACTTATGCTGGAGACTGAACCTCATGGGACGTCGTGTAGTGTGCGTGCCTCAGAGCCGGGTATATCATCTTGGAGGAGGGACATTGCCGCAGGGTAATCCACGCAAGACATACCTCAATTTCCGCAATAACCTGACAATGCTTTACAAGAACTTGCCTGATGAAAGCAGCTCCGCAGCACCATTAAGCAGGTCTGAGGTGCTTTATGCCCGCAAGTGGCTTGACAGATTGGCAGAACTCAAAATGCTGCTTACCTTCCATTGGGGAGACTATCGTGCGGTAGTCAGAGCTCGCCGCGACTTCAATGCGTGGAAGGCGAAGTTTGACGAAGAACATGAGAAAATACAGAAGAAGTCAGCAAAACGTCCCCCTGTAGGTCCCACAGATGTCTCTATCCTATGGCAGTTTTATGTCAATAAGAAAAAGACATTTTCTCAAATGAAGAGTGAAAAGTGAAGA
>DEKQ01000136.1:12078-17318 GCA_002353975.1 Prevotellaceae bacterium UBA2718 | reverse complement strand
AGTGAAGAGTGAAAAATCAGGTTATCGGTGGGGCACTGATGTAATCATAATTCTCAATACTCAACTCTCAATTTAAATATGACGAATGAGGAATACATCTTTTCTCACCGCAATGAAGACACAAAGCGGTTGGCTCTGGGGGCGGTGCCTCCCGGTGTAGATATTCGTTGGGCATTACGTCAGATTGAGGGTTGGCAGCTCGCATGTAAAAAGTTGCCGGAATGGTCGAAAGCAGAGGGACTGTGGTATCCACCACGACTGTCTATGGAACAATGTTCCAGTGAGGCGACGGCTCTGTACAAAGCATCGCTCGCAGAAAGACTGCTCTATGGTAATAGCGGCAACTCCGATAACCATTACGGCAACTCCGACAATAACAGCGGGAGTGCTACAGGAAAGGGTGGGGGAGAGCCTACTGGCACCCTTATAGACCTGACAGGCGGATTCGGGGTTGATTTCAGTTATATGTCACGCCGTTTCCGCAGAGCATTATATGTGGAGCAGCAGGAGGAGCTTTGCAGGGTGGCTCTGCATAATTTTTCTGTTCTCGGGTTGGGACAGGCAGATGTAACATGTTGCTCAGCAGAGGATTTCCTCGATACGATAGATGTTATTGATACAGCCAATAAGCCTTGTGATGTCCTGTTTCTTGACCCTGCGAGGCGTGACGGGGCAGGACGTAAAACTGTTGCTATCAGCGATTGTACTCCAAATGTAGTGTCTTTGCAGGGCAAACTCTTGCAAGTGGCTGATAGCGTGATTGTCAAGCTCTCGCCTATGCTTGACATCAAGCAGGCGCTTAGGCAGCTGAAAAACGTAACGGAGTTGCACGTCGTAAGCTATAAGGGAGAGTGCAAGGAACTGCTCTTTGTTATGAAATCCGGTGCGAAGGAAGGTGCGTGCAGCGTGCATTGCGTAAATCTCGGAACGTCTGAAGCGGAATTTGTCTGTGAGTGTCATGAGGACGGGAGTGCCAAAGCGAATGGGCAGATGGACTATATGACAGATGCACCGTCTGCGGGATTATATCTCTTCGAACCAAATGCAAGCATACAAAAGGCAGGGCTACAGGATGGGTTTGCGGCAAAATGGGGACTGCGGAAATTGCATCCCATGAGTCATTTGTTTGTCGGGTCGAAACCACTCCCACATGTGCCAGCGAGACAGTTTGTCATTACGGCGACATCTGATTTCTCGAAAGCAGGCCTTAAGTCATTTCTTAAGGATATAAAGCAGGCTAACCTCACGGTTCGCAATTTCCCGGAGAGTGTTGACAAACTTCGCCGCCGCCTGAAAATAAAAGAGGGTGGCAGCACTTTCCTCTTTGCTACCACCCTCTTCGACGGGAGTCATATCCTTATTTCTGCCACTCAACCAGACAGGAGTCAAGCTCCTTTGTGATGGCTTCGCGGTCCAATTTCTGACCGATGAAGACCAGTTTCTGTTGACGGTCTCCGTATTGCTCGTCCCAATCGCGGTTTACGCCAGGGTTGTCTATGCGGAATTGACGTAATTCATCTTCCGGCATTGTGGCATACCATTGTCCGGCATTCTGGAGCTGTACTTGTCTGCCTGCTTGCTCAAAGATGTAGCACAGATGCGGCTGGTCCTCAAACCAGCATAGACCTTTTGCCCTGATTATGCTCTTTGGCCAACGACGCGCTACAAAGTCATCAAATCTGTTGATGTCAAAAGGTTTGCGCGCGTAATATACAAAGGTGCCGATGCCATATTCTTCAGCCTCTCCTTCGCCGTGATGGTGGTGGTGATGGTGATGATGATGGTGCTCATGCTCGTGCTCGTGCTCATCGTCGTCATCGTCATGGTGGTGATGGTGCTTGTGCTCATCGTCATCATCGTCATGGTCATGGTGGTGATGGTGCTCATGCTCATCGTCATCATCGTCATGGTCATGGTGCTCATGCTCATCATCGTCGTCTTCCTCATCTCCTTGATGATTCTCTATCTCGCTAATCCATGCGGCAGACGTTGCGACATCATCAAAGTTGAACATTCCCGTGCCCAGGATTTTCTCAAAATCCACATCTCCATAGTCACACGGAATTATCTCGGCTTTGGGTTGCAGAGCGCGTACGATTTGCTTTACACGTTCCAGTTCCTCCGGTGTTACTTCCGAAGCCTTATTGAGGAGCACGATGTTACAGAATTCTATCTGCTGTATTACGAGATTCTCGATGTCTTCCTCATCTCGCTTGGCTCCGAGTAATGACTTTCCGCATCCAAACTCGTCTTTCATCCTCAGCGCATCAACGACGGTGACGATACAATCCAGTCGTGGCGTGCCTCCCTGACAGTATTGCGTTCCCATGCTGGGGATAGAGCATATGGTCTGTGCTATCGGGGCTGGTTCACAGATGCCGCTGGCCTCTATCACAATATAGTCAAAGCGTTGCAGGGAGATGATGTCATCCAGTTGCTTTACGAGGTCCATCTTGAGCGTACAGCAGATGCAACCGTTCTGCAAAGCAACGAGTGAATCGTCCTGTTGCCCCACGACACCGCCTTGCTGTATCATGTCGGCATCGATGTTTACTTCGCCGATGTCATTGACAATCACAGCGAACTTAATGCCCTTTTCATTCTTCAGAATACGGTTAAGTAATGTGGTCTTACCGCTGCCCAGATAACCCGTAAGCAGCAATACGGGAACTTCTTGTTTCATTTTGAAATCTTAATATGTCTTTAGTGTTACGTTATTCAGCTTCACATCACTACCATTATCAATTTCTGTGCCAACTTTTGTGTAGAAGAAAGTGGAGTTTGAAATCTCGATGTCGTGAACCATTCCGCCGCTTGTGTCTGCCTTAATGGCAGTCTTGCAGCTGTTGCAGGTTATGTTGCTGATATGTATGTCCTTAAAGTCCGGCACCCATTTCACTCCGCCCCAGCCTTTGCTGCGGTCCACGCTTACGGCTTTATCTGCGTATGTCGTTTCAAAAATAACGGCTTCGTCCTTAATGTTTGTCATCACGATGTCATAGCAGTAGATGTCTTTTGTCTCGCCGCCTCTGCCTACGGTACTCTTAAATCGCAGGCCTGTGTCTGTGTCAGAGAAAGTGTTGTGGCATACAACAATTTTGCGCATTCCGGCAGAGAACTCAGAACCTATAACAAATCCCCCGTGAGCATGAAACACTTTGTTGCCGCAAATGAGGATATCCTCGTTAGCCTTGTGGTTTACCGCATCGTCGCCAATGGCACCTTTCATGCAGATACCGTCATCACCGCAGTCAATGATGTTGTTGACAATGAGCACCTTCTGACATGTACCTATGTCTATGGCATCACCATTCTGGGCGTTCCAAGGGCAGCGTACAGTCACTCCGTCGATGATGAGGTCTGTGCAGTCATTGGGACTGAAGTGGAACTTCGGGCTGTTCTGCAGCGTTATGCCCTTGAGCATAACACGCTCGCAACGCTCAAACCTCACGAGGTTCACCCTCATGCGCTCCTGTTGCATCATGTCCTCAGCAATGTTGGCCTGATGTTTCAGGTTAAAAGGAAACCAAGTGTCTCCTTTCTCGTTCAGCGTGCCGCCCATGGCGAGAAATTCCTTCCATTCCGTCTCGCTGTTCTTGTTCTTCTTGGCATATCTCCAGAATTCTCCGTTGCCGTCTATGAATCCCTCGCCGGTAATGGAGATGTCGTGAAGGTTGGAACCGGTGATGGCGACTGTAGCCTTCTTAGCACCGGGCTTCACGGAGAGGCTGCGGTTCTCAGAGAGTTGCAGGATGCAGTTCTTGGCGAGGTGCAGGTCAACCCCAGATCTCATCTTAATAGGTGAAAATACCCATATTCCTGCATCCACGTCAACATGACCACCGCCCTGCTTGGACACGTCGTTAATGGCTTTTTGCAAAGCCTCTGTGCAATCTGTCAGTCCGTCACCCTTGGCGCCGTAGTCCTTGATGTTTACCCTGCGGTCAGGAATGGTTGGACTGGTAACTTGCTGCAGTTCTATGGGCAGCCCGTTATAGTAACTGGAGTAATTCTCTGCTGATAACTGCTGAAGCGTGAGAAGCGCAACAGCGAGGACTAAAATTTTCTTCATGTTCATGTTTGTTGGTTAGTTTATCATTTATTTTCATTTAGTTTGCAAAGTGTGAAATACGGACAGTTAGTACATCTCTTCGTGTCCTCTGTAGGTGTAAAGGGCACCTCGGGGTTCAGTATCTCCTCAATCAGCTGGCGTATTCGGTCCATGAACTCTGATCTTATTGGTGCTATGTCTGTTACGGCATTCCTGTCAATTGGCAACAGGGGCGAATAGTCATCCCTGAACAGTTGGTTCACATATAGCAGTGCCGGCAATACTCTCAGACTGTCCGTTGCGTCATTTTTTTTGCTGATGATGCAGGAATACAGTATCGCCTGTAGGTAATACGCACTATGCTTAGCCACATTCTTGGGGTCGAAGATGTCTTCCACCGATGGCATAGATAGTCGTGAGTATCGTCCCGTCTTATAGTCTATCACCCTCTGGGTTCGTTGGCCATTTTCTGTTATCTCGTCAAGTCTGTCTATGATGCCGCCCACTTTCATCCGTCTAAGCCCCTCAATAGTGCTTACCTCTATATCTTCTTCGCACCAATGCTCGGCACTTACCATCTTGAACGGCGCACATTTCAGGTCGTATGCCAACAGGTCCTTGAGGAACTTCAGCACCATCTCGCGGTTTATCACCTGCAGTCCGCCCAATCGTGGCATACGGCGTTTGTCATCTTTCAGTTTGAACAGCTCTTCCCTGAATGCCCTGTCCACAATCCGTTGCAGGCTGATGTGGCCTTTTTCCTTTAGCAGCCCATTGAGGTATTGTTGGGTCACTAACTTTCCCGACAACGGCGCATAGACAAGTTCCGCTGCCTTGTGGAAAATGTTTCCGAAAGCCTGAGAGTTCATCTCCTCCTCATCGGTCGTGTCATCGTCCCTTATACCTCTTATATATGTGTAATAGAAGCTCACGGGGCATCTCAGGTAGCGCCCCATGGCCGATGGTGACATCGTACCTTTTTCTATCAGGGCATGCACCATCTCGGGTGTCTTATCCACTCGCGTCAGTGGGGTAGCGTCTGTCTCCTGTGCCGCCACCATCACCCCTCGGCGTATGGGCATCCCGCTCTCTGCCATGAGCTGCAGCATGAAGCGCGACATCTCGCCCTGACGTCCGTTCTCTGTGGAGCTGTTGTAGGTCACGGTCACATCTTTTGCCCTCTGTATCA
>DEKQ01000136.1:0-11999 GCA_002353975.1 Prevotellaceae bacterium UBA2718 | reverse complement strand
TGTGGGATAAACGAGCTGTCATTCACCTGTGCGGGGATGTTGCCTTCGTTACACGATAGCAGCAACAGGTGGTCAAAGTCCAGGTTTCTCGTCTCCAGGATTCCCATAATCTGTATGCCCTCTATTGGCTCTCCGTGAAACGGGACTGTCGTAAGGTGCACTATCTGTTGCAGCAGTTTCAGGTAGGTCTGGCATTGTATGGCGTCGTGCGTTCCTTGCTCAAACAGGTTGTCCAGCCTGTTCAGGAGCCCATACATGCGGTACAGCGCTTCCGTCTCACCTTCATTCACTTCACCTGTCTGGGCAATGGTCTTTACTACCCACATCAGGCGCTGACCTATCTCGTGGCTGTCCGTCACATCCTGAAGCGGAGCGAAAAACTTTGCAAGCGTATCATCCACTGCCACATCTTCCTGCGTGGGGTAATAGATGATCTCTCCGTTAAGTCTCTCCATGAGTTCCGCGGCCTTCTGTGACAAGAGGCGGGCATAGGGATGTCTTAGCACACTGTTCACCGCATGCAGTGTCAACGCCCGCTTTTGCAGCAGCGCCACATACAGCCTTATGAAAGATGCTATGTGTGTCTTATCCAGTGGATAGCCGGTGGTAATGTTTACGTGCTTCACCTCTGGGGGCAGACAGTACAGCACCGTGTTCAGCAGGCTCTCGTCGGCTAATACGATAGCAGTCTTTCGTCCTGCTGCTATGCGCTCCGGTGTCAGCCATTGTGCTATGTATCGTGCCTGCACATCGTCTGTGGGGGCAGAGAGAAATGTCATATCCCCGTCTTTCCCAAACCGGCTATACACTTCATGGTCTGACGGCAGCTCATTGGGATAGCTCTTCAGGTGTTGCACAATGAACGTACCGGCTTCTGAGCCATGCATATAGTAATCGTCATAATCCCAGTAGAACCGCGCCCTGTCCTCTGATTTCAGATAGTCAAACAGTGCCTCCTCCGCCTCGTTGAGCAGATTGAAGCCCACAAAGACATAGACTTCATTCGTGGCACCAAGAAGCTGTGTGGCCTCTCCACTCTTAAGCCTCTCTGCCGCATCTCGGTATATCATGCCCTCGTATGCCAGCCCCATCTCCTGCAGGCGTTCCCTGTAGCAGGAGTAGATATCGTAGAACTTGCTCCACAGTCTCAGGAACCTGTTCTTCAGTTCGCTGCTGTGACCGTCGGTGAAGTTTGAGAAGAATCGCTTGAGCACTTCCTTCTGCCCTTCGGTAAGGTAATCGGTGTTGTCCAGCTCATGATAGTCTGTCACCAATCGTAATACCCGCTTTGCATCTGCCAGGTGCTTGTCTATGTCATCAAAGTCTGCCAGCATCAGTTCGCCCCAGGCATAGAATTGGTCCAATGTCTCCTGGAGCCCTGTCACCTCAACATACACCTTGTGCAGCTCTAAGACCAGCCTGATGCGGTCTCCCAACGTTAACGGCGTGAGTGTGCGCAGCAGGTCACTGATAGTGGTGTACTTCGGACTCCACAGCGCTCCGCTGATCTGCTCCTGCAGGGATTTGTTGAAAAACAGTGACGCACGCTTGTTCGGGAACACTACCGTCATGTGCTCCAGGTGTCCATTGCCTTTCTTCAGCAGATCCTCCACTACTATGTCAAGAAATGATTTCATCCGTCTATCTTTACCACCTCTCCTTTTATTACAAACCACAGGTAGCCCTTCACTCCGGGCAGTCCCATGTCTCTCAACAGCTGCATGTATCTCTTTACCTGCTCCACGTAGCCTTTGTGCGGGTTGCCAAACTTGAAATCCACTACCACCGTCTCCTCTCCGTTCGTCACTACCCTGTCTGGCCTGTATTCACCCTCAGGTGTCAGGATGGTGCACTCGTTATATACATCCCATCCACTGTCAAACCAACTCCTCACCTGTGTGTTCTCAAAGGCTCGGCGCAGGTGTTCCTGTAATTTCTCACGCGTCACGTCCTCACCATACAGCATGCCGTCAAATTCCATCCTCTCCATCACGGGCTCCACATCGTCCAGGGTGCGAATGGTGGAAAAGAGCTGGTGCAGCACCATGCCTACCTTTATCATCCTCTCCCTGTCACGGTTGTCTATGGAGTCATCGGCAAAGCGCAGGCTCTCGTTGCTTTGTCGGTACTCGGCAGTGTTTTCGTATGAATGAGTCTCTACCTTTATGGCTGTCGGAACGGCAGTGAATACGTTTCTTGCTTTGCTTTCACCTTCATGCTGCATTTCGCTGGGCGACTGCGTGTTACCATTGTCCGTATCTCCCTCTGCATCACTCGCTGCACCACTGCCGTATTCCACTCTCAGCGTGCCCTCCTTATCCTCCTGTCCCTCTATCCTCAGTTCGCCTTTTCCTATCGTGTCGGGCATCTCCGCTATAGCCTTCTCCATGGCATACGAACGGTTGCCCTCCTTGGTGCCGCGTTCGCCGATCACATATAGCGACTCGCCTGCTCGCGTCATGGCTACATAGAGCAGGTTGAGATTGTCCACAATCTTCTGCACCTGTTCGTCATACCCGTCTTCTTCATATATTGTGCCTTCAAGCGAAGATGCACTCACACACTCCAATGGTATCATGGGAAGTTCGGAGAATGGCTCAAGTGTAGGCTCAGCCCATATCAGGCTTCCCTGTGGAGGGTTGAATGACCAGTTGCAATACGGTATGATGACATGCTTGAACTCCAGTCCCTTACTCTTGTGGATGGTGAGAATCCTGATTCCCTCGCCCTCTGCCGCTTCTATCGTCTTTGCGCATATCTCGCTGTCCCACTCCCTGAGGAAGTCCTCGGTTACGGGCAGGCTATTCTCGCAGAACTCCCTTATCTCATCAAAGAATTTTGATATGTAGGCATCCTCTCCCTCTTTCTGGAATATCTTTAGCAGTGCCTCGCTCAAATCATATAATGTCATCATCTGTAGCGAGTTATACTGCTCTGTAAAAGCACTCGGCAACTCTCCGTTGCATAGGTTTTCGAGCAGGGCGCGTGAGAGCGCTTCCTGTGGGTGCATCAGCAGTCGCATTGCGCCCACAATGCATTGCAGCGTCCTTGACGAATCAAGCCTGAAGGCCTCGTCTGATACCACCTTTACAGCCGTGCCCCCGTCCTTGTCCTGCTCTTTCATGCAGCACTCTACTGCCTGTGCTATGTCGGGTATTACCCTGCGGCTTCTCACGAGGATGGCGATGTCCCTTTGGCGTACACCTCTTCCAAGCAGCTCCCTCACGCGCACCGCAACTTTCTCCTCCATCGACTCCGTGTCAGACTCTCCACTCCCTTTCATGGGTAGCAGTTCAAGGATTACATGTCCGCGATTCTTTTTCCCTTCAGGAATCAATTGTTTCACATCACAATATGCCCGCTTCAGTTCTTCCGCTCTCGTTTCCGAGAATTGCCTCACGTTTTCCACCTCGATTTGTGAGATGGCTTCAAAAAAGGCGTTGTTGAACTCTATCACGTTCCTCTCCGAACGGTAGTTCGTCCGTTTGGGTTCAAACTTCACCTCGCCCTCCCGGAACTCCCGCTCTATGTTGTTCAGCAACCTCCAGTCTCCTGACCTGAAGCGATATATGCTCTGTTTCACGTCTCCCACTATCAGGTTGCTCTTGCCCTGTGCCATGCATTCCCTCAGCAGGGTCTGGAAATTCCTCCACTGCACCACGCTCGTGTCCTGAAACTCGTCAATCATGACATGCTCCAGCCTTGCCCCTATCTTCTCAAAGATAAACGGTGCGTCCCCCTCCTCTATGATGTCGTGCAGCAGGCTCTGCGTGTCGTTCAGCATGAAGCGCTGCGCTGCCTCGTTCAGCTCATGGGCAGCCAGCTCTATCCTCTTCAGCAGCCTGAGGTCATTCAGGTGCTGCAGGGTCTTTTTTGCTGACAGGGCCATCCGTGCATCGTTAGCCCTGCTGGCCTCTGCGTGTTGCAGCAGTGGGAGCAGGTCCTGCTCCACCACATCCATCACCGCCGCTCTCCTCGGGTGAGTCTTCTTCACCCATTTCTCGGCATCCTCCATGGCATCGGCAGCCGTCTTGTTCAGCACGTTATACAGGTTCCCCTGCGTCAGCTTCACGAAGTATCCCATCACGCCGCTCTTGCCTCTGCTGAAATCCTCCAGTGCCAGCCCGTGCGCCTCCAGTATCTGCATCGCCTCCTCGCCATACTCCCTGTACCGCTTCTCCGTCTCGGTCATTATGCTGCGCATCGTGCGTTTGTAGTTGTCAAAGAATTTCTCATCCTCAAACACTTTCTCCATGCGCTGCCGGTTCTGTTTGAAATGCTCCCTGAAGATATTCCCTCCGAATGCCTTGATCTGGCTTATCACGTTCCAGTTCTTGCCATCCGTCATGTTGTCGTTCACATAGTCCATCACCACCTGCTTCAGCTCCTTGTCATCGGCAACGGTGTCCACCATGTCATCTACGGCCTGATCCACCACCTGCTCCGTGTTCAGTCCAACTCTCAGGTTGGCGGTCAGCATCAGTTCCTTCGCCAGGTTCCTCAATACGGCCTGGAAGAATGCGTCTATCGTCTGCACCCTGAAGTAGTGGTAGTTGTGCAGCAGCGATGTCAGCACGGTCCTTGCGCGCCTCCTTATCTCCGTTGCCTCAAGGCCTGTCTCCTCCATGAGCACAGCCAGATAGCCCTCACTCTCCTGCAGGCTGTTCGCAAGGCCATAGAGCGTCGAGAGGATACGCATCTTCATCTCCTCTGTCGCCTTGTTCGTAAATGTCACTGCCAGGACGCCGTCATAGCCATGGGCATCCTCCAGCAGCAGCCTGATATACTCCACTGCAAGGGTAAAGGTCTTGCCGCTGCCTGCGCTTGCCTTATATACTGTCAGCGTATGCATTTCTGTTAATTTTGTGCAAAAGTACAAGTTTTTTTTTGATAAACCATATAAAAATACTACTTTTGCACAAAATATAAACCCAAAATGCTAAAATTTCTGTCTATCGGCAGTGGGAGCAGCGGCAATTGCTACTTCCTTCAGACTGCCAACGACGCGATACTGATAGATGCTGGTGTCGGCATACGAAATATAAAGAAACACCTCTACAACTATGGTCTCAGCCTGGATAGAGTGCACCATATTCTCATCACTCACGACCATGCTGACCACATCAAGTCTGTAGGGGTTATCAGTGCAGAATACAACATTCCCGTTTACACGTCCGTTGATGTCCACCAAGGCATAATGCGCAACTACTGCGTCCCGAAGAAAATCCCCTCAGAGAACTGCAAGACCATCAAGGTCGGACAGCATTTCGCCATCGGGGATTTCAGCATCACGACCTTTCCCGTGCCCCATGACAGCTGCGGTAACATCGGCTACCGCATAGAGGCAGAGGGGATTGTCTTTTGCTTGATGACTGATGTGGGACACGTGACGGAGGAGATGCAGCAGCACATCTCAGATGCCAACTACCTCGTCCTCGAGGCCAACTACGATGAGGAGATGCTTCGCACGGGACCATATCCGCAGCATCTCAAGGAGCGCATTGCGTCAGGCAGTGGACATCTCTCCAACAAAGCCTGCGGCGAGGCACTGGCAAACTATGCTACACCCGCCCTGCGACACGTATGGCTCTGCCATCTCAGCGAAGAGAATAATCATCCCGAGCTAGCCCGCAAAACCGTTGAGATGATTCTTCAGAGTTATGGCATTGCCCCTGGTAAAGACTTTGAGCTGGATGTCTTGAAGCGCACATTGCCTACAGGAATTTTTGAGCTACTCTAGCTTCGTAGAATAGCTCTCTGTGCGAGTAGAGTTATGCTTTACAACTCCTATTGAGCCCTCTAGTTTATTGGGGAACTGCTCTATTTCTTCTGATAGAAATCTGCATACCACTCAGCAAATGCACGTAAGCCCATGCGGAGTGGGGTGGAAGGCCTGTAGCCGAAATCACGCTCCAGAGCACTGGTATCTGCGTAAGTGACAGGAACATCGCCTGGTTGCATGGGAACCAGCTGCTTGTGCGACTCAAAGTCGTAGTCGGCAGGGAGTACATGGGCGCGAATGAGTTCTTCCTGAAGAATTTCCACGAAGTGCAAAAGGTTTTCAGGTTGGTTGTTGCCTATATTGTATACACGGTAGGGGGGGATGGGGAGCCCGTCTTCGCCAACGCGTTTCGCAGGTGCTCCTTGCATGACTCTTACGATACCTTCTACGATATCATCAACATAAGTAAAGTCGCGCTTGCAATTTCCATAGTTGAAGATTTGGATGTTGGCGCCACGCACTAATTTATCAGTAAAACCAAAATAAGCCATGTCGGGACGCCCTGCTGGTCCGTAAACCGTGAAGAAGCGCAGACCCGTCGAAGGGATGTTGTATAATTTGCTATAGGCATGTGCCATCAGCTCATTGCTTTTCTTCGTAGCCGCATAGAGCGACACAGGGTTGTCGACCTTGTCGTCGGTGGAATAGGGCACATTCTTGTTTGACCCGTAGACACTCGACGAACTGGCATACACCAAATGCTCTACGCCGGTTTCCCCATTGTCGTATGAATGCCGGCAGGCTTCAAGAATATTATAGAAACCGATGATATTCGACTGGATATAGGCATCGGGATTGGTAATACTATAGCGCACACCGGCTTGAGCAGCTAGGTTGACAACGATGGCTGGCTGATACTGGTGGAACAGCTGGTTGATAATCGTTCGGTCGGAAATGTCACCTTTGACAAAGAGAAATGTCGACTTTTGCTGACTTGTATTAGCCGAGGAAGTGGTCTCAAGCGCCTTGAGTCTTGCCTCTTTCAACTTCACGTCGTAGTAATCGTTCATATTGTCAATCCCAATAACTTGTGTGCCTTCTGTTTCGATAAGAAGTCTTTTCACCAGATTAGATCCGATGAAGCCTGCGGCACCTGTTACAAGAATCGTTTTATGGTTCAAGTTTATATTCTTCATTCTTCTATATTGTTAAGTTATTCTGAAATATCATTCTCGTCATTGAACCTATGTTGAGCTTCTTCATAAGAGTCCAACGAGCCAATATCGAATCTGGTGCCAGGCATTTGCCATGCATGAATAGGTGTAATGTCGGTTAAATAATGTGCCAGATTGCCTGGAGCATCGAATCCGCAACCATGATTCAGACATTCCTTAATCAAAGGCAGGTCCTCACGCCTATATATATAAAAAGGTGGTACGGCCAACTCGGAAACCGGGTGCTCAGGCTTTTCTTGCATCTCCAGCACACGCATGTCATCATCTACAGCTATGACACCAGTACGTTGCAGACGCTTGAGTTCCGGCTCATGATAACACATGATTACCGACGATTGCTTCTGCTTGAAATAATCAACGAAGCCTTGAAACGAGAAATCAAGAATATTGTCGGCGGCAAGTACGATGATGTCATCATCGATATGTTTCATGTCGATGGCCAGTAGCAAGTCGCGCACGGCACCGAGGCGGTTTTCGTTGCTCGTCGTGCCATCGTCAATGATAATGACAGGCTTCCGATAGTTCATCTGTTGCTTCCATTCTTCAAAGATATGGGCAAACTTATGGTTCGTGACTATTATGTGTTCGTCGATATCCTCTATATTGTCAATATCATCGAGTATACGCTCAAGGATTGACTTGTTTCCCACCTTCAGCAGGGGTTTCGGAAAGTTCTCGGTGAGCGGGTAGAGACGTGTGGCATAGCCAGCTGCGATAATGATATTTTTCATTTAGAGTATGATTGAATGATAAACCTGTGATTAAAGAAAGTCTACGCCATGACAAGGATGGCAGAAATATACCTCAAATGAGTCTTTATATTGAGGATATTTCTTTAAATACTCATTGGTGACAAATTGTTTGATGCCATCCTTCTTCTTCGGATCAACCAAAGCTATACAGGCACCTTTGAAACCAGCACCGCTGAAGCGTCCGCCATAGATGCCATCAGTACGCCGCATAATTTCGTAAATATCTATTAACTCAGGAGAGCCACACTCATAGTTGTTCATAGAACTCTCACAACTCTCAAAGATATATTTTCCAAATTTCTCAATGTCACCTTCTTTCCAGGCTTTCACTCCGTCAGTAACACGGTCGCATTCGGTGTAAAAATGGCGCGCCCTGCGTGCAAAACGTTCAGGCATTCGATCTTCATATTTCAAAAACACTTGTTCATCGACATCGCGGAGTCGTGTTTCTTGCAATTCCCGAAGAGGAATATTCTCATAAGCCTCTAGCATCCATGCTGCCGTTTTACACTCTGAGACGCGCAGGTTGTAGTCGGTGCCTGTCAGCTTTCGGGTTACACCCGAGAAGAAAATGCCCAATTCAAAGGGGAGCGGCTGGCTGCCATCGCCGAAGGGAAGCAATTGGTATTCTTCTGTAGCAGTGTCGAGATAGAGCAATTTATCAGCTTCGCACAATACAACGCAAGCTTGGTCTAGTATGCCATTGTTTAACCCCACATACTGGCGCTCGGCAATCGAAGCATACTTAATGATTTGCCGTTTGTCAAGCCCCAGTTGATTCACTTTGTCGATAGCCATGACAAAACCGCAAAGCAATGCTGCCGATGAAGACAAACCGCCAATAGGCATCGAACCTTTTACTATACCGCGCACGCCACGCTTCAATTGGAAATCTTGTTGTAGTGCCCATACAGCCCCGCGAAGATAATCTCCCCAGTTGTTTTGTTTCTCCTCGTTGAATCGTTGGACGTTGAAGGTCATCAATCCCTCAAACGACAAGGAGGCCATTTCAACCTTACCGGTTTCTGTAGCAGAAAATAGGAACTCAATCCCGTTGTCGAAGGCGAAACCTGTTACAAGCCCGTGTTGGTGGTCAACGTGTGCTCCGAGCGGACAAATGCGATAGGGAGAGAAGAGCTGGTAGAGCGCATCTCCTTTCCCGAAGAATGTTCGATATGCTTGAAATAAATCTTCCATATTATTTTGTAGTTTAAGTTTCTGAATTAAGAGTAGAGGATAATTGAACCGACAGGTTCAGATGGTGGGTGATGCAAGCGGGCAGTTCGTCTTGATAGTGCGTTACCATGATGAGCGTTTTGTTGGGTCGCTCACAAAACGCTTCGATGATGTCTTTCACCATTCTCCGATTGTAGTCGTCTAATCCGTGCAGAGGCTCGTCAAGTATCAGCAGTTCTGGGTCTTTTACGAAAGCACGTGCCAAAAGCACCAGTCGTTGCTCACCGCTTGAGAGTTTCAGGAATGTATGGTCGGCCAAATGGCCGATACCGAAGATGTCCATCCACCAGCGGCATTGTTCATATTCACTCTCGTCTGGTTTTACGTATAATCCCACCGAGTCTTTTAGACCGCTGGCTACAATACGTATGGCAGGCATGTCACGTTGGTAGGAGCGGTGCATCTCTGGCGAAACGTAGCCTATGTGCTTTTTGATTTCCCAAATGCTCTCGCCACTCCCCCGAGGATGTCCAAAAAGTGTGAGGTCACAGGCATAGGCCTGAGGATTGTCAGCACATACCAAGCTAAGCAATGTTGACTTCCCCGAGCCGTTACAACCGCTCAAAGCCCATCGCTCTCCGTTCCTTACTGTCCAGTCGAGATTGTTAAGAATGGTGCGGTTTCCGTAGCGGATAGTCACCTGATTCATTCTCACAATCTCGTCAGTACTATAATTGTTTTCTTTTTCTTTCAAATGGAGAATAGCATTGCGACGGTCAGACGAAAGCACATGTGAAGGTGAAGCAGGTTTGTGTGTAAGATACTCATCGAGTGTCATCTTCGAGCCCACTTTCATGCGGTATACTTCCACCACATGTGTGATGAAATGTGGTATGTCGTCAGTCTTCGAAAACACCAATATCAGTTGTAATATATGCTCATTGGAGAGCTGCTCAAGAAGAAGCCTCAGTTGTTCGCGGGTCGGAGCATCGAGCCCTATGAACGGGTTGTCAAGAATGAGTACGCTCGGTTGGGCAAACAAAGCTATAGCTAGTTTAAGCTTACGCAACTCACCGCTACTGAGCAAGATGATATATTTATCGAGCAGATAGTCCATGTTGAACAATCTGTAGATGCGTTGTTGCATTGCTCTCCGTTCCTTGGTGTCTTTTCCGCTTAAAAGGAAATGCTCCTCCAACATGCTGCCGGCGGTTGGGGTCTGCTGGTCTATCTCCATTTGGTTCCACCGTTGCTGAAGGAAGTAGGTTCGGTCGTTGTCTCCTCCATAGGTGTCACGAAATGTAATGTATTTCAAGTGGTCGCTCACCAGCTTGCTCTCATCATCAGCGAAATCATAACTCACCATCTGGGGGAACAAAGGATGTCTGCCGGTCAGCATATCAACAAACATCGACTTGCCGCCGCCGTTCGGCCCCACAATGGCCAGCTGTTCGCCTTCGTTCAAAACGAAGTCAACGGGTTCAGCCATCCTCCATTGAGGCATTTTTGTGACACCTTTTTCTATTCTTATGATGGTTCTCATTGTTTTACTTTATTCGGATTCCGAACTACAAAGTCTTTCCAACCACGATATGAGGCTTGCGACTCTGGTTTGCCCGATTGGAGAAAATGACAATATGCAGCTCCCAAGGCATCGGTGGCATCCATAAAATGCGGCATGTGTTCCTCATCTAAATTCAGCAATCTTTGTAGCATACCAGCCACCTGTTCTTTGCTTGCGCTTCCGTTGCCGGTAATCGCCATTTTGATTTTCAGGGGCGCATACTCATGAATGGGAATATCGTGGTGAATAGCGGCGGCAATGGCTACACCCTGAGCCCGTCCTAGTTTGAGCATCGACTGGACATTCTTCCCGAAGAAAGGTGCTTCGATGGCCATCTCGTCCGGCAGAAACTCGTTGATAATGCCCGTCACCCGCTCGAAAATCCTTCCCAGTCGCAGATAAGGGTCGCTTTCCTTACGCATGTCGATAACGCCCATGGCCATCATTTGGGCTTTGTTGCCCACTACCTTTATTAATCCATACCCCATGACATTGGTGCCTGGGTCGATGCCAAGTATGATTTTCTCTGTTACTATCTTTTTCGTAGCCATTAGCTTACATGCTTCTCCCCATTCTCATATAAGGATTAAACTTCTTTTCATCGCCGATGGTCGATTGCGGACCATGGCCAGGCAATACCACCATATCGTCGGGCAACTTTGCCAACCGATGCAGACTATCGATGATTTGCTGAGTGCTTCCACCCTCGAAATCGGTTCTGCCCACAGACATACGGAAGAGCGTATCTCCTGTAAAGACCACCTTCTCGGCATCGCATACGAAACATATACTGCCTCGAGAGTGTCCGGGAGTGGTCAGCACCCTTAGCTTATGAGTGCCGAAGGTGATGGTTTCGTTGGCCGTAAGGTGTTTTCCAACTTCAGGAAAATCATAGTTAAGACGCATGCTGTACATCACCTCTGCCTGCCGTCCAAGAGCACGCATTAGGTTATCGTCCATTTCCGATGCTTCCGGCTTCAGTCCGAACTCGTCGTAGATAGTGTTATTTCCGAAGTTATGGTCTAAATGGCCGTGCGTCACTAACAGATGGACAGGATTCAGCTGGTTATCTCGAATATAGTTGACTATAGCCGCCCGCTCATTATCATAGTAGGCTCCGCAATCTATGACAACACAATCGCCGGTGTCGTCGCTCACAACATAGCAGTTTTCCTCGAGCATATTACATGCAAACCGTCGGATATTCATCATAGGGGTACGTAAATTAAGTGTTTTTCTTTAAACCATTCCTCGTCGAACCAATCGGAGAGATGGCTCACTTGGGCAATGTTCTTTACTGTGCTGATTTCTTCACGAACGTCACCGCCCTTCAGACAGAAAAGCCCGTTAGGCATAGCATTCTGTTGTCTTTTCTGAATGTTTTTCCGAATGATCTTCAGCAAATCGGGCAGGGGCATTACGGCCCGGCTTACCACAAAGTCGAACTTGCCCTTTTCTTCCTCGCCCCTCATGTGCACAGGTTGGCAATTCTTCAATCCGACGGCCTGAGCTACCTCCGTGGCCACGCGTATTTTCTTGCCTGTGCCGTC
>DEKQ01000076.1:344-12143 GCA_002353975.1 Prevotellaceae bacterium UBA2718 | reverse complement strand
TATGACGAGCGCCTGTCGTTGGCGCCACGCGACATCGTGGCACGCGCCATTGACAAGGAGATGAAGATACACGGAATAGACCATGTATGCCTCGACGTGACACACAAGAATCCAGAGGAGACAAAGCATCATTTCCCCAACATCTATGAGAAATGCCTCTCCATCGGCATAGACATCACGAAGGAATATATCCCCGTAAGACCTGCTGCGCACTATATGTGCGGCGGCATAAAAGTGGATCTCAACGGCTGTTCTTCCATCAAACGTCTCTATGCACTGGGCGAATGCTCATGCACCGGACTGCACGGAGGCAACCGTCTGGCTTCCAATTCGCTCATAGAGGCTGTGGTATATGCCGAGACAGCTTCTAAGCACTCCCTTGACCACATCGATGAGTATGACTTCAACACAATGGTGCCGGAATGGAATGACGAAGGCACCATGACCAACGAGGAGAAGGTGCTCATCACTCAGAGCGTCCACGAAGTAGGAACCATCATGGCAAACTACGTCGGCATCGTTCGCTCAGACCTGAGACTGAAGCGTGCCTGGGTACGTCTTGACACCCTCTACGAAGAGACAGAGGCCCTCTTCAAGCGCGTAAAGGCAAGCAAGGACATCTGCGAGCTGCGTAATATGATCAATGTCGGATACCTCATCACTCGCTGGGCAATAGAACGTAAGGAATGTCGTGGTCTGCATTTCACCACCGACTATCCACACCATGCATACGATAAGTAAGCACATCGCAGCCCATCCACACCAGATGACAGGTAAGATTATCACACATATCCCACTCTGCATCCTCATGCTGTTCAGCGTATTATGCGTTGAGCCACTATACGCTATGCACTTCATGGATGATGATGTCACCGTCCCTGACGATGCCGCCACAGCACCCATTGACTCTGCGCAAGCCTCTTCCGACTCCATCCCTACCCTGCCCTGGCCACAGTCGCTGCAGGCATCTCTCGATACGATAGTGTCAAAATCAAGCCTACTGAAGACAGCACAGATGGGACTCTACGTCTATGATCTCACCGCCGACTCTGCCATCTACAGTCGCGACAGCAAGCAGACTATGCGTCCTGCATCAACCATGAAGCTCATCACAGCCATTACTGCGCTGGACAAGCTCGGTGGGGCTTACCTCTACAAGACCCGGCTATGCTACAACGGCGAGGTGATTGACTCCATTCGCACGCTCAAGGGAAACATCTATCTCATCGGAGGCATGGATCCTATGATAGGAAGTGACGACATACGCGCATTCATCGAAAGCATCAAGGAGCTGGGCGTTGACACCATACGTGGCAACATCTGCGCAGACCGCAGCATGAAGGACACCGACCTGTACGGCGAGGGATGGTGCTGGGACGACGATAATCCTGAACTGTCAGCCCTCGTTTACCACAGGAAGGATGCGCTCCTGAACAAATTCTACAGTATGCTGACCGACAATGGGGTGGTTATCATCGGCTCTTTGGAAGAGAGGCGGTGCCCCAACGGAGCATTCGAGATATCCTGTCAGACCCACAGCATAGACCAGATACTGGACCGTATGATGAAAGACAGCAACAATCTCTTTGCCGAGAGCCTGTTCTATCAGATAGGCCTGACTCGTGGACGTCCCTCGACAGCCAAGAAAGCCGTTGCCGTTGAGGAGGAGATAATGAAAAAGATGAAGATGCAGGGTGTGCCACATCGCTTTGCCGATGGCTCGGGACTCTCCTTATATAATTACGTGTCAGCCGAGATAGAGGTTGCATTCCTTCGTTATGCCTTTGCTGATACGAATATCTATGCCGACCTTTTCTCACACCTACCCATAGCCGGAGTGGATGGAACACTGGAGAAACGCATGCGTGGCACGTCTGCAGCAAACAATGTCAGGGCCAAGACCGGCACCCTGTCCGGAGTCTCAAGCCTCAGCGGATACTGCACGGCATCAAACGGACACATCCTCGCCTTCGCCATCATCAATCAGGGACAGCAGAACAACTCCCCTGCCAAAGCACTGCAGGATCGCATCTGTACCATTCTGTGTCGCTAACATATCAATACTCTTGCATCAAAAATTGAACTATGCAACGCGTTATCATCACAAACACTATCCAATCAGACCTGCTCGCTGCCTACAATGACTGCGAGCATGACCGCACCTTTGTCCTCACCGATGAGACCACCCACCAACTCTGCTGGCCTCTCATAAAGGACTTCCCCTTTCTTTCTGATGCACATCTTATAACCATCGGTTCGTCAGACATCAATAAGACCCTTGACTCCACCACTCATGTGTGGGAGGAACTGCAGCGCGGCGGTGCTACACGCCATTCGCTGCTCATCAACCTTGGGGGTGGTATGGTGACTGACCTGGGCGGCTTTGCTGCCAGCACCTTCAAGCGCGGCATCAACTTCATCAATATCCCTACGACGCTTCTTGCCATGGTCGATGCCAGCGTAGGAGGCAAAACGGGCATCAATTTCGGCTCTCTGAAAAATGAGATAGGCGTCTTCAATGACTCCAAGTATGTACTTCTCTGCACCGATTTCCTTCGCACCCTTGATGACCGCAACCTCTTCTCGGGCTATGCAGAGATGCTGAAGCATGGACTCATCTCCACACCTGAGCATTGGAACGAGCTCATCGCCTTTGACATCACCCAGCCAGACCCCGTCACGCTTGCACAGCTTCTTGCCACGTCAGTAGCCGTAAAGGAACGTATCGTCACCGAAGACCCCCACGAGCACGGCATCCGCAAGGCCCTTAACCTGGGACACACCATCGGGCACGCATTTGAATCGTGGGCTATGAGGCATGGAAATCCCATACTGCACGGCTATGCCGTAGCCTTCGGAATAATTCCTGAACTTTACCTCGCGTGCACCAAGACCGGCTTTCCACAGCTCATCATGCGTCAGGCCGTGAGCTACATACGCTCCGTCTATGGCACATTGCCTGTCACATGCGACGATTATCCCGAACTTCTTGAGCTTATGACACACGACAAGAAGAACATTGCCGGCACTATCAACTTCACATTGCTCGGCAATATCGGCGACATTTTAATCAATCAAACGGCGACAGAAAAAGAAATCCAAGAGGCTCTTGACTTCTTTCGCGAAGGATAACTGTCCGTTTTGGTGATTTGTCAACAAAAAAGCCCATATTTTTATCAAAATGTTTGCCCATGTCATAAAAAAGATATAATTTTGCACAAAATTTAATCCAAATAGTAGCAAAAACGTATTTTTCGCAACATGAGCACTCTCATAAAGCCCATAGGCTATAAACCCCTCCTTGATTTGTGGCAGACGGAGCGTGGCATCAAGCTCATCGGAGACTTCTTCCAGAGCAATCTCGCCACCGAGCTTCGCCTACGTCGTGTTACCGCTCCCCTTTTCGTCTTGCAGGGTCTTGGCATCAACGACGACCTCAACGGCGTAGAACGCGCCGTTACCTTCCCCATAAAAGATCTTGGGGATCGCAAGGCTGAGGTGGTTCACTCCCTCGCAAAGTGGAAGCGTCTCACCCTGGCAGAGTATAAGATAGAGCCCGGCTTCGGCATCTACACCGACATGAACGCCATTCGCGCCGACGAAGAGCTGGACAATCTGCACTCTCTCTACGTGGACCAGTGGGACTGGGAGGCTGTCATAACGCCCGAACAGCGTAATCTTGAATTCCTCAAATCTGTCGTAAGAAGGATATATTCTGCCATCTTGCGCACAGAGTTCCTTATGTCCGAGACCTATCCACAGCTGAAGCCCTTCCTGCCTCGCGAGATACATTTCATACATTCAGAGGAGCTGCTGCAGCTTTATCCCGACCTCTCACCAAAGGAGCGCGAGGATGCGATATGCAAGAAGTACGGCGCTGTCTTCATCATGGGCATCGGCGGCAAGCTCTCAAATGGTGAAAAGCATGACGGTCGTGCTCCAGACTATGATGACTGGACCACGCCAAACAGCGATGGTTACCTCGGACTCAATGGCGATATCCTGATATGGTACCCAATCCTTGAGCGCAGCTTTGAGCTCTCATCAATGGGTATTCGCGTTGACAAGGAAGCTCTTCTGCGCCAGCTTGCACTTGAGGACAAGGAGGAGCGCAAGTCGCTCTATTTCCATAAGCGTCTGTTGGAAGGCTCACTTCCCGCTACCATTGGAGGCGGAATAGGCCAGAGCCGACTCTGCATGATATTGCTGCAGAAGGCCCATATCGGCGAGATTCAGGCTTCCATCTGGCCTGAAGAGCAGCGCGAGGAGTGCCGCAAAGCCGGGATGAACCTCATCTAAGCAAACAAAGAAGAGCGCAGAAAGACTGCTCCACAAGCCAGCTGCACAAATCATATCATAGCAAAATAACAACTACAAAAAAAAGCAGATTAATGAATTTCGATTCATTAATCTGCTTTTTTTTTTAGCCCTACCCCACTCGGTTATTTAGCTTTCTGATGGGTTGGTCTTTTGTTATTTTGCCTCTTTCCACGCGCCATGCGCTCCATCACCTGACGCTTAAACTGCTCCTCAGCCTTCAGACATGCCAGCACCTTCGTTGCGGGGAGGACGTCGTAGAACTTTGAGTGGTACTTCATCTGCAGCTGTTTCATCTGCAAATCCAGGTTGTCCATCTTCTTAATCAGTACCTTGGCTTCCTTGTCGCTGTGCGCTTCAGTGCGTCTCAACTTGCCGTGGGCTATAAACAACTCACGCTCCTCGTCCTGCATCTTGTGAAAGACAGGGAAGAAAGCCATCTGCTCCTTCTCGGTCAGGTGTGCCTGAGAGGCTATGAACTTCTCCTGCTCCTTCCTGAACTTCTCTTTGTCAAACTTTCTTTTCTTGCCATGCATCATCTCTTTGCCATTGGCAGATTGTGGCTGCGCCGTCATTGGCTGTGCACACATACAAGCGGCAAAGAGTAAAATGATATAGGAAAGTAATTTCGTTTTCATATTTCTTAATCCTCTATTATATAGTCATACACATCGTCGGCATCTACCATTGCATACTCATAGCAGTCCTGCCTGAACTCCTCGCTGTAGGTTTCGCTTTCTGTCGTCACCGCGGTTTTCTGCGTTGCTACCATGTTCTGTGGCGTTGCCGACTTGGTGAATGTGCCATTCAGGGCTACTGTGAGCACCACTCCTGCTGCCACACATGCTGCGGCGGCATATCCCACCACGCGCCGCGGCAGGGAGAAGATGCGCGCACGTTTCTTGCTCTCTGTGCTCTCTCCGGTGTCAGAAATCTTTGACGCTTGCTCTATGCGGCTCATCACCCTGTCAGGCAGCGCATCAAAATATCCTTCGGGCACCTTCCAGGCACCTTTGTTCTCATAAGGTATGTCAAAATTTATCTTCATAGCACTCTTATGACGCACTATGTCGTCTAAGGTTTAATCATTTTATATGATATTCTTTGCCTGCGCCATGTATAGACACAATGCAAGCGTCCGTCACGGCCCTGTATGATGCTGGGATAGGAGTACTGACTGATGGGCGAATCCTCAAGCGTCATCCAATGGTGCCAATGCAGCCCGTCCTCGCTTACTGCCAGCGACAATGGTGTCCGCGGACCCTTGTTAGTGCCGGGCAACGTACCGAAATTATTGCATATCATCACGTGGCGCACCTTCTTCAGCTCCTGAGACACCTTGATTGGCTCCCTCAGCGTCACGGCATCTATGCCCGACTGATTGTTAGGATAGTCCACGAAACCCAGCGGGCTCCATGTCCATCCTCCGTCCTTGCTCTGGCACGCCGCTATACGTCCGCTGCGCTGGTCGCGTCCCTCACGCTGGGCTTTCGTAGGGCGGGTGCGCGCCACAGCAAGCAACGTACCGTCTTCCAGCGTCAGCAGAGATGGCTGTATGCATAGCACGCTGTCAGTCTGCGCCGGTGCAGTCATCTTCCATTCTCCTGTCTTCAGGTTATAGTGCTCAAAGTGCACGGTCCATCCATTTGCCTCTGTGGAAGAAGGGCATATCAGGTCATCACCCACGAGCAGCGGTTTGTTCTTTATCGGACCTAAGAATCCCTTTGGCAGCGGCTCGCGCTTGCCCCATGTCTTGCCGCCATCCTTCGACTTCACCACCCATCCCGTCCAGTCAGGCACGTTGCGGCCTATCTTATAGAACAGCCACACCTCGCCGTCGGGCATCTCAAAGAGCACAGGGTTCCAGCAAGCCTTACGATAGCGCAGCCCCTTAACGCCATAGTCAGCCTCATGCAGGTCCGTGGAGTCTATCCCCGACACTCCTGCCAGGGCCGCTTCATCGCTCTCAGGGTCAAAGACTCCATCTGCTACCAACACCGGTGCCTGCCATCCTTTCAGTCCCTTTTCCTTGCGTTGGGTGTATATGCACACGTCAGGATTGCGCTCCTTTGTGCCGCCGAAATAGGTGGTAAGCAGCGTGCCGTCACTCAGTTCCACGATTGATGCGGAATGGGTCTCGGGATATATGCTATGGTCATATACGAACTCATCCTCCCCGATGGCCTCATGCCTCATTGGTATCTTAACATCAAAGACCATCGAACGGCTTATCTCGCGCCTCTCTCCTCCCGGCATCACGCAAGTGGCACTGACACCTTGCGGCAAAGTTACCTCCCAGTGCAGCTGCTCCAGCGTCTTCCTCCACCGAGAGGTCACGAGTCCGCGGGGCGTCCTGTAGCTGCATGAGATGCTGTCAAGGTCCTGAATGGTGAAGTCCGGCTCCATCAGCAGCCGCTCATAGCCTACGCTTCCAGGGGCATTCTTTATGCCGCCCAGGTCCTGATAGCACCACGCCAGCAGGTCGCCGAGCAGCATCACGTGGTTGCCAGAGTTCATGGCAGGGTTGGCCGTATCGCCGTTCCACAGTTCCCATATCGTCGTGGCACCGTGCTCTGCCATGTATCCCCACGAAGGATATGACGTGTTGGTAGCCAGCAGGAAAGCCACGTCGCCATAACCGTTGCGCGTCAGAGTGCGCAGTAGGTGCGATATGCCTATCACCCCGCAAGACACGTGGCCACCGTTATCTACGATGATATTCCTCACCACATTATTTATAATGTTCTGTCGGCACTCCTCTGGTGCTATGCCAAAGGCCAGAGCCAGAATGTTTGCCGTGGCGGTATTGTTGCCATAATACACGGAGTCCGGGTACAGCGGATGTCCCGGCACCGGCGATGTCTTGCCTCCGTTGTGCAGGAAACGCCTGTTGAAAGCCTCCTTCATGGTCTCAGCCTCGCGTTTCCACATTTCGCTCTCTGAGGATATTCCGCACACTTCGGCAAAGCGGCTCATCTGCTGCATGATGTGTATCATGTAGGCCGTGGCTATCAATGCCCCGTCGGTCTTGCGTGCCGGGTCCTCTGAGTGTATCAGCTCGGGTCTCTCGGGCGGCATACACCAGTCGCCGTATTTGTCCTTAGTCACTATGCCATCCTTCTCATATTCCCTTCTGATGTGCTCTATCCACCTTTTTATATATGGGTATGAGCGGCGTATGGCGGTGTCGTTACCGAACTGCTCGTACAGCATCTCGCACGTGAACGGCAGGCACGCGGGCCACGTCACATCGTCAGAATAGTAGTTCCAGAATGCCGGAGCAACATCGGGTATGCACCCGTCATATCGCTGTGCGTCGCAAATGTCCTGCATCCAGCGGGTATAGAACGCGTTATTGTCAAAGAGATAGCTCTCTCCCAATGAGCCTGCTGTGCGGTCTCCTAACCACGGCTGGCGTTCGTTGCGCTGCGGACAGTCGGTGGGGAAGCCGTGATAGTTGTCCTTGATGCCCCACCAGGCGTTGCGGTATATGGCGTTCAGCGTGGCGTTGCTGGAGGCAAAGTGACCTATGTCCTCCATGTCATCGCTCACCACGTAGGCTCGTATATCATCTGCCGTGACGTCCTTCTTGCCTTTCACCTCCACGTATCGTCCACCGTGATACACAAACGTAGGATGCCACCACAACTCATCACGCTCCTTAACCCTCGGGGAGAGTTGGCTGGGGGCTATGTAAGTGTCCTCCGTCTCCGCGTCACGCAGATTGGCGATGTAGAGAGTTGAGTCAGGATTCAGGCGCTCGGCATACTTCACGCGTATTGTGTCAGCATGCCTGTCACCCACGTTCAGCGCCACATAGCCTGCAATGTTCTGCTGCAGGTCAAAGATGGCACCTTCTGCCGTGCGTCTCACGAGTACAGGCCTCAGCCCTTTGCCATACTCATACTGCGTCAGCTCACGGGCTTGCTGGTTAGGCACCTCCGCCATCCTTAGCTCGCCTATAGGCACCTCTGCCAGCTCCGCAGCCTGCCACAGGGCAGAGTCCTGCATGAAACCCTCGCGAGTGGCATCATATACCTCGCCGTCATACTCGTTGTTCCATCTTATCGGGCCCTCGGCAGTCACCTCCCATGTTTTGGGACTTGTGCCGAAGCGCTGCACCTTACCGTCAGCGTATGTCACCATAAGGTCCATCCTCACCTTCGGAAATCCGAAGAACGGGCATTTGCTGTGCTTCACATATCTCATAGGCACGGCGCGACCGTTGCCGAGCACCACCATCAGGGGCAGTTCTCTGCTTGCAGTCAGGGTGTTTAGTGCCGCCGTCACATCTATGCGGTTGAATATCACGGACTTCCTGCTGTCTGTCTGCTGTGGCTTCAGCACGCCGTTGTCTATGCGCTGCCCGTTGACATACAGCTCATAATAGCCCACAGCGGCAATCACCACCTCCGCCTTCTGTATCGCCTTGTCGCCTAAGGAGACAGTCGTTCGCAGATAGCGTGCATTCACGCGGGTCTTATTCGTCAGGTCCTCACCTGGCAACAGGCGGTCAAGCCCTATCCACTGCCCTTTCCAATGATTGTCAGCGGTATAGTCCTGCGCCCCCAATGACAGAGAACATAGCAACAACAGACAGGCAATAGCACTTCTGCCTGTCCTTATCCAATGTAGCTTACGTGAACTGAACATATCTTGCATCGTTGGTTAATTCCTTTTCTCTATTTTCATTACACGGGCTCAAAGTTACATAAAATAAATGGAAGTACCAAATAATCCTAACCAGACATGGAAAAAAACAAGTTCTTTCTCTTGCACATCTCATAACTTAATCGTAACTTACATTGGTAATGTGACCGTCTATATGCTACGACCCCGTGGGGCTAAGTGCCTCACGGGGTCGTCTTGTATGTTACATTGAAAGGCGCAGAAGCGCTTTTCTTTTTTACTTCTTATAGTATTTCAGCGCCTCTGGCATCCAGGCCTGGATGTTCTTGATGCGCGATGCGTCTGATGGGTGGTCGCTCAGGAACTCGGCAGTCTTTGATGTGCTGCTGGCTGCCATGCGCTGCCAGAATGAGACAGCCACCTGTGGGTCGTATCCTGCCATAGCGGCGAAGATGAGTCCCATGTGGTCGGCCTCTGACTCGTTGCTGCGCGAATACTTCAGGTTTGAGAGGTAGAAGCCCTGCGATGCTGCAAGCTGTATGATGCTCGTCGCGGTGGAACTTACCCCCACGCTTCCAAGCACGGCAGCACCTATCTGTGCGCCATACTGCTGCTTCATCTTAGTGCTCAGCTGCTCGGCAGAATGCTTTGCTACGGCATGGGCAATCTCGTGGCCCAGCACGATGGCAAGCGATGCTTCGTTTTGCGTCACCGGCAGCAAACCCTCATAGACCACGATGAGTCCGCCGGGCATACACCATGCGTTCACCTGCTTGTCCTGCACCAGGTTGAACGTCCACTTGTAGTTTGCCACCTCATTAGCCATACCGTTGGCTTTCAGATAGGTCACCACGGCACTGGCCAGACGCTCTCCCACGCGCTTTACCATAGCGGTATTGTTGGCGTTGGTAGAGAGTTTGGCAGTCTTCATAAACTCCTGATACTGCTGCGTAGAGAGGCTCAGCATCTCGCCGTCGCTCACCAGCAGATTCTGTTTTCTGCCCGTGATGGGTACTGTGTTTGTGGTGCCGCAGCCGCTGAGCGCCGCAACCAACAGAGTAACGATAAATAACTTCAGTTGTTTCATATTTTGTTTATTTTTTTATGGAAATTCTCTGTTCGCGTACTATACTGTTTTTTTTCGCGTGCAAAAGTACTAATAAGTCACGACATACGCAAGAGCGCACGCAAACTGATTTTTACACTTTGCTCAATTTTTGCCGATTTTTTAGTCAAAAGTGATTTTCGAACCTTCAAAATCAGCGCGTATTTCGGAGCGCGGTCACCCGTGGCCGCAAATAACGCACGAGAGAGCACGAATTTTGGCGATGCTTTTCTTGCATATTTGAAAAAATAGTCGTACCTTCGCACCCGATTTGTATAAAGGTCAAAACCCTCCCCCATCGTAAGGGGGAGTTTTAATCATCAAAAAAAGGACATGAAAGTATTAAAATTTGGCGGAACAAGCGTTGGTTCCGTAGAGAGTATTCTGAGCCTCAAGCAGATTGTGGAGCATGAGGCAAAAAAGCAACCTTGCATTGTGGTGGTTAGTGCCCTGGGAGGCATTACGGACAAACTGTTGGAGACGTCGCGCTTGGCACTTGCCGGCGATGAGCGTTACCGTGAAGAGTTTGAGGCTATTGTGGATCGCCACCACAAGATGATTGACACTATCATAACTGATGCCGCCGACAGAGAGCGGCTGTTCAACACTATCGACGCGCTGCTGGAACAGTTGCGCAGCCTGTATTTCGGCGTTTACCTGATACACGACATATCGCCCAAGACGCAGGATGCCATTGTGGCCTACGGTGAGCGCCTGAGCAGTAATATCGTGGCAACACTCGTGAAGGGTGCGCGATGGTTTGATTCACGCAACTTCATAAAGACGGAGCGGAAGCAAGGCCGCAACGTGCTGGCAACGGAACGTACTAACGAGCTGGTAAAAGAGACATTCTCTCCCCTGCCCCGCATATCGCTCGTGCCGGGATTTATCTCGAAGGACATAGCAAGCGGCGAGACAACGAACCTTGGGCGCGGCGGCTCTGACTATACTGCGGCTATCATAGCAGCAGCACTCGATGCCGAGGCCCTTGAGATATGGACTGACGTGGATGGCTTTATGACTGCCGACCCACGCGTCATCAGCTCCGCCTACCCCATCAGGGAACTGAGTTTCGTAGAGGCGATGGAGCTGTGCAACTTTGGTGCGAAGGTAATCTATCCGCCCACGATATATCCCGTATGTGTGAAGAACATACCTATCAAGGTGAAGAACACCTTCAATCCCGATGCGCCGGGCACCGTGATACGCGAAAAGATAGAGGGTGACCATAAGCCCATCAAGGGTATCTCGTCCATCGACGGCACAGCGCTGATAACGGTCACAGGCCTCTCGATGGTGGGTGTGATAGGCGTCAACCAACGCATCTTCACATCACTGGCACAGAACGGCATCTCGGTATTCATGGTATCGCAGGCATCATCAGAGAACTCTACGTCTATCGGCGTGAGGGAGCAGGATGCCGACGAGGCTGTAAGAGTGCTCAACGAGGTCTTTGCCAAGGAGATAGAGATGGGTGCTATGTACCCGATGAAGGCCGAGAAGGGTCTGGCAACCATCGCCATCGTGGGCGAGAACATGAAGCAGACTCCGGGTATTGCAGGCAAGCTGTTCGGCTGTCTGGGACGCTCAGGCATTTCAATCATCGCCTGTGCGCAGGGAGCATCAGAGACCAACATATCATTCGTGGTGCGTTCGGAGTTCCTGAGGAAGTCGCTGAACGTGATACACGACTCATTCTTCCTGTCAGAATACAAGGTGCTGAACCTCTTCATCTGTGGTATCGGTAC
>DEKQ01000076.1:0-318 GCA_002353975.1 Prevotellaceae bacterium UBA2718 | reverse complement strand
TGCGGTGTTGGCACCGTGGGAGCTAAGCTGATAGAGCAGATTGCCTCACAGTATGAGACGCTGAAGGCTGAGTCGGGACTGCTGCTGAACGTGGTGGGCGTAGCATCAAGCCAGAAGGCAATCTTCTCGCGCGAAGGAATAGACCTGAAGACTTACCGCGAGCAACTGGATGCCGCAGAACCGTCGAACACACGCAAGATGCTGGAGGGCATCATAAAGATGAATATCTTCAACAGCGTGTTTGTGGATTGCACGGCATCGGCTGCCGTAGCCGACATCTACCAGTCGCTGCTGGAGCATAACGTGAACATCATCACA
>DEKQ01000161.1:18503-18625 GCA_002353975.1 Prevotellaceae bacterium UBA2718 | reverse complement strand
GGGCAGTCATCATGCAGATAGAGAAATTGTACGGTAATGTTTTCGTCATTCACCCTTTAATACGATTACTTGCTTTTCTCTATCCTCAACAGTTCGTTTATATCGACTTCAAGGAGTTCTGC
>DEKQ01000161.1:0-18424 GCA_002353975.1 Prevotellaceae bacterium UBA2718 | reverse complement strand
CACTTGTTTGTTCTCTTCTTATCTGCGAGAACCACTTTGATTCTATTTTCCATTCTTATTGTGCTGAGGTTGTACCTTATTATAATTTACGCGTACAAAATTAGCTAATTTCCCACGAAATAACGAAGGAAAATCATTTTTTCTGTAAAATACAATCACTTTTATGCCTTTTTCTTCACTTTTGTATCCTTTAATGAGTAATTATACGTAACTATTGAAGTCCTTTTGACTATCAATGGGGTTCCTTATGTAGTTCTTGTCTCTGTTTGTGAATTGCGCTATTTCGTCCATTGTCCGCCAAACTTGCAGCCTCTTCGTCCCATGTTCTGGTGGCTGCTATGGCGCTGACACCTCACAGCGCGATTTAGGTCTTTACTGTCGGTGCTCGCGTCTGTAGGCTTGGGGTGAGCATCCGGCGATGCGTGTGAAGAGGCGGGAGAAGTAGTATGGGTCATCGATGCCTACCTTGTAGCACAGCTGGTTGATTTGGATATCCGTGGTTTGCAGCATGCTGATGGCTTCCTGTATCTTCAGTCTGTTGAAGTAGTTGACAGGGCTTTGCCCCGTTTTTTTACGGAAGATGTTTGAGAAGTGTGACACGGAATAGCCTACATAGGTCGCCATGTCGCCGAGTGACAGGCGTTGCCCTATGTTCTCATTCAGGAAATGTATGGCAGCTTCGACTATGGCATCATTGTCTGTCGCCTTGGGTTCGGGCGGTTCGGCTTGCCTGTACTGCAGCAGATAGCGCATGGATGCCAGGTAATAATGCAGCAGCGATGACACGAACCGCAGGGCATCGATGCTGTTGTCGCGGCTCAGTGTGGTAAAGATTTCCTCAAAGATGCTGTTCCTGTGGCTGATGCGCGACTGTATGTTGGGCGTCACTCGCTGCGGTTGCTGTGCTCCCTTGGCATACACGGCGGCGTGCTCCCCCTGAAAGTGCACCCAGTAAATGGTCCATGGATCCTCCTCGCTGCATCCGTATGCGTGCGGCATGTCGGCTGGCAGGATGAAGTATTCGTTTGCCTTGACCTGATACTCTTTTGCCGATGCAGCGCCTTTCTCACCCACACGATACCATCCGCTGCCGCTGACACAGTAGATGAGCACATACTCATCGATTGGCTCTGTGCGCTCCCGATAGTGATACTGGGCTGAGGGATAGAAGCCGATGTCGGTCACGTAGAGGCTGGATGCCAACTGGTCCTGTGCCTCCAATTCTACTATTTCGGGCCGCAATACGATAGACCGCTCACCCATAAAACCGTCTTTACGCTTTTTCATACTGTTACAGAACGTAAGATAATCCATTTTATTGTGGCAAATAGTGCATTTGTCAGATAAAAGAAATGCCGTAACTTTGCACTTGAAAAAAATCAAGCTCAACTAACTATATGAACACCTACAACAAAGGATTGGATTCCATCCGACCTTTTCTTGCCAAGGCAGAGTCGAAGCAAGCTCCACTCTGCTCTTCTGGCTTTACGAAAACGTTCCTCTATTTTATCTGCGCCGTGTCGGCCATGGGCGGCTTGCTCTTTGGCTACGACTGGGTGGTTATAGGCGGTGCAAAGCCGTTCTACGAACTGTATTTTGGCATTACGGACAGTCCGCTGATGCAGGGTGTCGCCATGACGACGGCTCTGGTGGGCTGCCTTGTGGGTGCTATGGTAGCCGGAGCGTTGGCTGACCGCTACGGTCGCAAGCCGCTGCTGATGCTCTCGGCGGTGCTGTTCACGGTCAGTGCCGTGGCTACGGGCTTGTTTGATGACTTCACCTTATTCAATATAGCACGCTTCATCGGCGGCATGGGCATAGGTATCGCTTCGGCTCTTGCCCCGATGTATATTGCAGAGGTCAGTCCTGCCGATATACGCGGACGCATGGTTTCGCTCAATCAGATGACTATCGTGCTGGGCATACTGGTTGCCCAGATTGTCAATATGCTGTTGGCACGTGACACATCGGTGACAGAAAACATGGCGTGGAATACGGAGTGGGGCTGGCGATGGATGTTCTGGGCAGAGACTCTGCCTGCCGGTCTGTTCCTCCTGATGAGCTTTTTCATCCCCGAATCGCCGGTATATCTTCAGTTGAAGATGGGTGGGGGAGACCCCGCGACGAAATCGCGTGGCAAGAGAGAAGGTAGGAAAGATGAGGAACGAACGGATATGGCGGGGCTGAGGGAACTGATGCAGCCGAAGTACCGCCATGTATTGCTGCTTGGCCTTATCATCGCTGTGTTCCAGCAATGGTGCGGCACAAACGTCATCTTCAACTATGCCCAGGAAATCTTCGTCGGTGCGGGCTTTGATGTCGATGGTATGTTCATCAATATCGTCATTACGGGCATCGCCAACGTGGTCTTCACGTTCGCCGCACTCTACACCATCGAGAAGTGGGGCAGGCGTACGCTCATCCTCATGGGTGCCGGTGTACTGTTCATGATATACTTCATCCTCGGAACCTGTTACTTCATTGGTCTGACGGGCACCATGATGGTTATGCTGGTAGTGGCTGCCATCTCCGTCTATGCCATGACCCTGGGTCCTGTCACATGGACCCTGCTTGCCGAAATCTTCCCCAACCGCGTGCGCGGCATAGCTATGGCTACCTGCACCTTCGCCCTTTGGGTGGGTTGCTGCACGCTCACCTTCTCATTCCCCTCGATGAATGCGTTGCTCGGCTCAAGCGGCACCTTCTGGATCTATTCGGCCATCTGCCTCTGCGCATACATATACCTGTACCGCAACTGTCCTGAGACCAAGGGCAAGAGTCTGGAGGAACTGGAGAGGGAACTGGTTAAATGAATAATTAATAATGCAAAATGCAAAATTCAAAGTGATGTACCTACTCTTACGCATAATACGAGCACTGAGGCCAGGGACGTGTCAGCTACCTCAATTTAGTAATAGGAATAACACCATTACGGAGGGGAATATGGGTAGTCCGCACCGTTACGGAAAGTTTTTCCGTACCGTTACGGAAAATGTTTCCGCACGCTACGGAAAATGTTTCCGCACGTGGCGGAAAAACCGTTTGTCAGCACTTTACCTAACAGATGGAGTGCTCTACAGTGGTTGTTTCCTCAATGTTTACATATATTTTTGGCACAACAAAATGAACAATCTAATTCAAAATGCAGAATTAGTAACTCAAATGCCGTATAAGAATAAGGCTTGGTAACTGAGTTAACACAGTGTGGTAACACTGCCGCTGACGAGGCATCGCGGGCAGGGAAGCCCACGTCCCGAGTGTATGCTCGCTACTTCTGAAAGTTGAACTACATAACATATACTGTAAAAAGAGAAATGGTAAAAGTCTGGAGAGAATCCGTTACTATTCCGACATACGAAGTCGGAACGCCCGAGAAGAGCCCGATGTTCTTGGAGAAGCGTGTGTATCAGGGCTCAAGTGGCGTGGTATATCCCTATCCCGTCATTGAGTCGATGGCCAATGAGCCCACGCCGCATGAGTGGAATGTGGTGTTCCTGGAGAATGAATACATCAAGGTGATGATTATGCCAGAGCTGGGTGGGCGCATCCAGATGGCGTATGACAAGATCCGTGAGCGCCACTTCGTCTATTACAATCACGTCATCAAGCCCGCCCTGGTGGGCTTGGTCGGGCCGTGGATCAGCGGCGGCATAGAGTTCAACTGGCCGCAGCACCACCGTCCCACCACCTATATGCCTGCCGATACCTGCTTTGAAGAGAACGAGGACGGCTCCGTGACGGTGTGGGTCAGCGAGATGGAGAAGATGTTTCATCAGAAAGGCATGGCGGGCTTCACGCTGCGTCCCGGCTGCGCATACTTAGAGATTAAAGGCGTGCTCTACAACCGCACGGACATGCCGCAGACCTTCCTGTGGTGGGCGAACCCTGCCGTGGAGGTCAACGACCAATACCAGAGCGTGTTCCCGCCAGACATCAATGCCGTCTTTGACCATGGCAAGCGCGCCGTCAGCAGCTTCCCCATTGCCACGGGAACCTATTACAAGATGGACTATTCAGCGGGCGTTGACATCTCAAACTATAAGAACATAAAGGTGCCCACCAGCTATATGGGTGTGAACTCACGTTTCAACTTTGAAGGCGGATATGAGAACGACACCCAGGCGGGTATGCTCCACGTTGCCAGCCACCACTTCTCGCCCGGCAAGAAGCAGTGGACATGGGGCAACGGCGACTTCGGAAAGGCGTGGGACCGCAACCTGACCGACCCTGCAAGCCCGGAGGAGGCAAGGCAGTGGCACATCGACCGTGAGGGATTCCGTCCGTACATCGAACTGATGGCAGGCGTATATACCGAGAACCAGCCTGACTTCACGTGGCTCATGCCTTACGAGGAAAAGCATTTCGTGCAGTATTTCATGCCCTATCGCGAGTTGGGCGTGGTGAAAGAGGCCTCAAAAGACCTGATGATGAACATTGAGGAGGCAGGAGAGCACTCTGTGCGGTTCAAGATTTTCGCCACCTCAAGGCAGGAAGTGCACATAGTATTGCGGAGCGATAGCGGTGAGGAGTATTATAATAAGGTGGTGACGGTGTGCCCGGAGCAGGTGCTTACGGAGACTGTTGACGTAAGGGACGCCTCGTTCGGCGCGCTCAACCTCGTGATATGCAAGACGCTTTACGGCAAGGAACGCCCCGTGATGCAGTGGCATGCTGAGAGCGATGAGATACGCCCCATCCCCGACAGCGCTGAGGCCGCACTGCTGCCTGAGCAGATAAAGACCAACGAACAGCTCTATCTCACCGGCCTGCACCTGGAGCAGTACCGTCATGCCACGTGGAGTCCTGTTGACTATTACGAGGAAGCCCTGCGCCGTGACCCCAACGACATACGCTGCCTGAACCAGCTGGGCCTGTGGTATGTCCGCAGGGGGCGCTTCGGCAAGGCTGAGGACTATCTGCGCAAGGCCGTGAAACTGTCGCAGAAACGCAACCCAAACCCCTATGACAGCGAGCCAATCTACAATCTCGCCCTCGCGCTGAAGTATCAGGGTCAGTATGATGAAGCCTACGAACTGTTCTGGAAGGCCACATGGAGCAAGGCCCAGGCTGATGCAGGCTATTTTGAGGCAGCAAAGATTTCGGTAAGGCAGGGCAGGCTGGACGATGCCTTGGACGAGCTGAACCGATGCCTCATATTCGGCGCACACAACCAGAAGGCATTGGCATTGAAGGCTGCCGTGCTGCGTCTCATGGGGCAAAAGGACTGCGCAGAGACGGTGTGCCGGGAGGCTTTGCAGCTTGACCCGTTCAACTATGGCTGCCGCTATGAGCTTTACTTGGCCAGCGGCAAGCAGGAAGTGCTTGACGAGATGACCGCCATGCTGCAGGGTTTGGCAAAGAACTATGATGAGGTGGCACTCGACTATTGCGCTGCGGGACTTGACGATGAGGCACACGCGATATGGCAGTTGGCTGAACAACAGGGTGCCGTGACGCCTATGACATACTATTATCAGGGCCAGTGGCAGAAGGCCGAGGATGCTTGTCCTGACTATTGCTTCCCCAATCGCAATGAGGATGTGATTGCGCTGGAGGCCGCAAAGCGCGAGAATCCAAGTGGGGCAAAGGCTCCTTACTATCTCGGCTGCCTCTATTATGCGGCGCGTCAGTATGATTTGGCAATCGAGAACTGGGAACTTTCTGCCCGTCTTGACCCTCAGTTCCCCATCGTTTGGCGCAATCTGGCGCTGGCTCGGTTCAATAAGAACCTCCCCCCAACCCCCTCCGAAGAGAGGGGGAGACTCGCGATTGAATATATGGAAAAGGCATTTGCGCTTGACACGAGCGATGCCCGCACGTTGATGGAGCTGGACCAGCTCTACAAGCGGTTGCAGAAACCACATCAGTTCCGCCTTGATAATCTTCAGAAATACCCTGAACTGATAGAGCAGCGCGATGACCTCGTGCTGGAGGAAATAACATTGCTCAATCAGCTTGGACGCTATGATGAGGCCCGCAAGAAACTGGACAAGCGCCAGTTCCATCCGTGGGAAGGCGGTGAAGGAAAGGTGTCGGGGCAGTATCAGATATGTCGAATGGAGCTGGCAAAGATTGCCATAAAAGATAACGATGCAGATAAGGCTATCACCCTGCTGGAGCAGTGCCTGGAGTACCCGCACCATCTGGGTGAAGGCAAGTTGTATGGAGCCCAGGAGAACGACTTCTACTATTTCCTCGGCATCGCCTATGAACTGAAAGCAGAAGCAAATTCTTCACTCTTCACTCTTCACTCTTCACTAAAAGCCAAGGCTCGCCAGTGCTGGGAAGAGGCTACGAAAGGCCCGCAGGAACCTGCTGCCGCAATGTATTACAATGATGCCAAACCCGACAAGATATTCTATCAGGGTCTGGCGCTGCGCAAGCTGGGGCGTGACGGTGAGGCCAACGGACGCTTCTACAAGCTCGTGAACTATGGCAAGCAGCATTTCTTTGAGCATGTCATCATGGACTACTTTGCCGTTTCGCTCCCCGACCTGCTCATCTGGGAGGACTCCCTGGACGCGAAGAACCGCATACATTGCCTCTATATGCTTGCATTGGGCTACTTCGGTTTGGGCGACAAGGAGCGTGCACAGCGTTATCTGTCAGAAGTAAGCAAACTGGATATCAACCACCAAGGCATTCAGGCCTTTCAAACACTTATAGCACAATGAAACACAGAATCATAATGATACTCCTGTTGGCAGTCGCAGCCATAGAAGGCTGGGCCGCTGTGCCAACGGTTACATGGGACAGTCAGAGCCTGATTATTGATGGTCAGCGCGTCTGTCCAGTCATGGGCGAGGTGCACTACTCGCGCATCCCTGCCGCAGAATGGGCCGACGAGGTGAGAAAAATTAAAGAGGGTGGGGTGACCATCATCGCCACCTACGTGTTCTGGAACCATGTGGAGGAGCAGGAGGGCGTGTTCAACTGGAGCGGTCAGCGCAACCTGCGCAGCTTCCTTGAGGTGTGCAAGGAACAGCAGATGCCTGTCATTCTCCGCATCGGGCCTTTCTGTCACGGTGAGGTGCGCAATGGCGGCATACCTGACTGGATGTTCTCCAAGGGCTGCAAGCTGCGCTCTCAGGACCGTGTATTCCTCGCTTACGTGGAGAAACTCTACCGGCAGATATTCACACAGGTGCAGGGACTGCAGTGGAAAGACGGCGGTCCGATTATCTCTTGTCAGTTCGACAACGAGTATCGCGGCTCGGGTGACTATCTGATGGCGCTGAAGAAGATTGCCCTCAGCATAGGTTTTGACCTGCCTTTCTACACCCGCACCGGCTGGCCGGAGCTCTCAAAGCCCGTGCCCTTCGGCGAGATGATACCGCTCTATGGCGACTATGCCGACGGTTTCTGGGATAAAGAGACGAAGGAATGTGTCGGTAACTACTACAAAGCCTTTAACTTCAAAGGCTTCCGTTCATCGACTGCTATAGGCACCGACTTGTTAGGCAAGCAGGAAGAGAAGGTCAACAAAGGCGACGAACAGTATCCTTATTTCACCTGCGAGCTGGGCGGTGGCATGGCAACGGCATACCATCGTCGCCCGTATATCTATACTGACGACACCTATTCGATGGCGGTTGTGAAGCTGGGCAGCGGCTCTAACCTGCTGGGTTATTATATGTATCACGGCGGGACCAATCCAGAGAGCACCACGGGCATCACCCTCAACGAGACTCAGCGCACACTGGGCACGGCCAACAATGACCTGCCGGTGAAGACATACGACTTCCAAGCACCGCTGGGAGAGTTCGGTCAGGCCAATCCGCAATACTACCGTCTGCGCCCCTTGCACCTCTTTATGCGGGACTATGCAGAGCTGTTGGCACCGATGGAGGCGTCATTCCCTGCTCCGCAGGACCTGAAAAGGGGGCAGGACACCGGGTTGCGCTGGTCGTATCGCTCGCAGGAGAAGAGCGGATTTATATTCGTCAACAACTACGAAAGGCTGCAAAACATCTCGGCAAAGAAGAACGTACAGCTGTCAGCATGTGGTGTGACACTGCCTAAACTGACCATCCCCGCCGGGTGCATAGCCGTCTTCCCGGTGAATATAGACGGCATAAAATACGCTACGGCGCAGATTGTGGCGAAGCGCGACGGTAAGATATACATGATGCAGGTGAAAGGCATTCCCACCACCATAGCCTTACAAAACGGTAAGACCATGAAGAATGTGAAGCCCAAAGGAACTAAAAAACCGGTATATAATAACATATACCTGCTGACTCAGGAGGCTGCCGAACACCTGTTCATGCCTGTCCGTGGGCACGAAGATATAGGATTTAAGGTCTCTTGCCAGAAGGTTAAGGAGGCCGGAGCGCTGCGCACCATCGTGAAAGGCAAGGCCAAGGTGGCCGAAGCACCGTCAGAGAGCGACTGGGAACAGGCCGCCATCTATAAGATTACATTTCCTGATTCTTCACTCTTCACTCTTCACTCTTCACTCTTAAGCATCAACTATCAGGGTGACTGCGCACGGCTTTATGCAAATGGAAAACTCGTGGCCGACCACTTCCAGTATGGGCGTCCCTTCCTCTATGGCCTGTGGCGACTGCCGGAGGGCTGCACCGAGCTGGAACTTCGCATCCTTCCCTGGCAGCCTGATGCACCCATATACCTGCCCCGCGAGGCTGATAAGACAGCGGGCGAGAGCGTGAAGAAAGTAGAAATAACGTGGCGCTAAGGAAGAAAGCGCAGCCAAATAACCTATAACAAACAATAAAGTATGAAACATTTCCTGACTATATTGTTGTCTTTCATCTTCATATTCCTCTTCTCATTCAGCAGTATGTCCGCACAGCGTGTCATCTCTCTTGCGGGGACGTGGGATTTCGCCATTGAGCAAGGAGCGGAAGCCAATTCTTCACTCTTCACTCTTCACTCTTCACTCTATACCGACCGTGTTACTCTGCCAGGCTCTATGCTGACCAATGGCAAAGGCAACCCCATCAGCGTCAGCACCCGGTGGACCGGCTCGCTATATGATTCCTCGTACTATTTCAACCCCTACATGGAGAAGTACAGGCATGAGGGCCAGATGAAATTCCCGTTCTTCCTCACCCCCGGGAAGCACTATGTGGGCAACGCGTGGTACAGGCGCACGGTCAGCGTGCCTCAGTCGTGGAGCAAGTCGGGCAGCATTGTGCTCTATTTGGAGCGTCCGCACATAGAGACGACGGTGTTTGTCAACGGTCGTGAGGTGGGGCATCAGATGAGCCTATCCACGCCGCATCAGTACGATGTCACGCGGTTTATCCAGCCCGGACGCGAGAATGAGATTGCCATCCGTGTCTATAACGGCATCGAGAATGTCTGCGTAGGTCAGGATTCCCACTCTGTGACTGACCAGACGCAGGGCAATTGGAACGGCATAACGGGGCGCATAGAGCTTCAGGCAGCCCCGCTCGTATGGCGAAAGAGGGTGGTAGCCGACGTGAAGGCACGCACCGTAGATATTCTCATCAACGATACTACATTCCATCTTGCGCTGGGCGATGATGTGCAGCCTTGGGATGAGTTCCATCCTCAGCTCTATACACGCACGGTAACGTATCGGGGGCATGAGATACCCGTGACTTTTGGTCTGCGCGATATTGCCGTTGATGGACGCCAACTCATCCTTAATGGCAAGAGGATATTCCTGCGCGGCACGGTGGAGAACTGCGTCTTCCCCTTGACGGGTTACCCGCCTACGGATGAGGCTGAGTGGCTTCGCATCTTCCGTAAGTGCAAGGAGTATGGCCTCAATCACGTGAGGTTCCACAGCTACTGTCCTCCTGAGGCTGCCTTCTGTGCCGCCGACAAGGTTGGTATTTACCTGCAGCCCGAGGGTCCCTCATGGCCCAATCACGGTGTCAAGTTGCGCCGGGGCATGGCCATTGACCAGTACCTGCTGGATGAATCCCGTCGCATCATAGACACTTACGGCAGCCATCCCTCGCTGCTGATGATGGCGGCAGGCAATGAGCCGGCTGGAGACTGGGTGCCATACGTGCGCGACTGGGTGAAGGAGATGAAACAATATGACCCTACGCGCATCTATGCCGGTGCCTCCGTCGGTGGCGGCTGGGCGTGGGATTTCGGCTCAGAGTTCCACGTGAAGGGTGGAGCACGCGGACTTGACGAATGGAACAAGCGCGCTCCGTCGTCAGACGATGACTACTACAGCGGCATAGAGTTTCCCCGTAACTATAAGGACTCAGTGCCCAACAATACTCCCATCATCACCCACGAGAAGGGACAGTGGTGCGCTTTCCCTGACTTTAAGGAGATTTCGCAATACACCGGAGCCTATAAGGCAGACAATTTTGAAATCTTCCGCGACCTGTTGCGCGATAATGGCATGGACGGTATGGGCGAGAAGTTCCTCATGGCCAGCGGCCATCTCCAGACTCTGTGCTATAAATACGAGATAGAGCGCAATCTGCGCACGAAGGATTATGCAGGCTTCCAGCTGCTGGGCCTTAACGACTACAGCGGCCAGGGAACCGCGCTGGTGGGCGTCCTCAATGCCTTCTGGCGTGAGAAGGGTTACTGCACCGCCTCTGACTGGCGCGAGTTCTGCAGCACTGTGGTGCCATTGGCACGTTTCCCTAAGTTCGTCTATACCACTTCCGACACCTTGCGAGTGCCTGTTGAGGTCTATAATGCCTCCGAAACGGACGGGCAGAATGTGCAGGCCACGTATGAAATAACGGACGAACAGAAGCAGATAGTGGCGCGAGGTACCTTCGATTCTGCCTCAATTCCTGTGGGCAAGAACAATCCTTTAGGCACTGTCACGCTGCCGCTCCGCTCCTTCAGCAATCCTGCAAAGTTCACGCTCTCCGTGAGTCTTGCTGCAGCCTCTGATGGTTCTTCGGCAGTGAATGGCCATAACCATTGGGACTTCTGGGTCTATCCCGCCACTGTGCCCAGCGGTTCTTTGCAGAGCAAAGCGTCACCGCTCGGCACTTGTGACGCTTTGCTTCGCAAAGAAGTGCCGAGCGCTCCGCAGGGAACAAGGATCCACATCTCCGACACCCTCGATGCCAAGACGCTGAAGGTGCTTCGCCGTGGCGGGACGGTGCTGCTTACGGCGGCTGGGCGCGTCACGCTGGGCAACGATGTGAAGCAGACCTACCTGCCGGTGTTCTGGAATACCTCATGGTTCAAGATGCGTCCGCCGCACACCACAGGTGCTTACATAGACACGCAGCACCCGCTCTTCAGGCACGGGTTCCCCACAGACGACTGGAGCAACCTCAACTGGTGGGAGCTGTTGAACAAGGCACAGGTGATGAACCTGATGGAATTGCCTGAGGATTACCAATCGCCGATACAGCCCATAGACACCTGGCACGTGTCGCGCAAGCTGGGTATGCTCATCGAGGCTCGCGTAGGGCGTGGCCGTCTGCTTATGACCACGATGGATATAACCGACAATCTGGACCGGCGCCCAGTGGCACGGCAGATGCGAAAGGCTATACTTGACTATATGCAGAGCCCCGACTTCAACCCCGCGATGTCTTTAGGCATTGAGACCGTCAGCGATTTCTTTACCAAGACAGCCCCGCCGGTAAATATGTTCACAAATGATTCGCCCGACGAGCTGAAGCCGAAGATTAAGTGATTGTGAGTTCGCAAGCTCTGCTTGCTTAGTAGTAAGAAGGAGTAAAAAGGAGATAAAAGAAGTTAGAAGACAATATGGACGGATTACACTGCTACAAAAACAAATGTCCTCTATCTCCCTCTAACTCCTTCTATCTCCCTCTAACTTCCTCTACATAAAAAAACTTCAATGAAAAAAATCTGCCATTACATATCAGAATACATGGGCGTGCTGGTGCTGTTGTCTGCCTTGGCTGCCATGTTCTTTCCTCAGTGGCTCGCCACCATCCCCACAAAGACCATCAATTACATGCTTGGCGTGGTGATGTTCGGCATGGGCCTCACGTTAAACCTCAAGGATTTTGAGGTTGTGTTCAGCCATCCTAAGGATGTCTTCATAGGTTGTCTGGCTCAGTTCACCATCATGCCGCTGCTGGCGTGGGTGCTGTCACGCCTGTTTGGGCTTGACGCGGCGCTGGCTCTGGGTGTGGTGCTCGTGGGATGCTGCCCTGGAGGCACGGCTTCCAATGTCATAACCTATCTTGCGAAAGGCGACTTGGCACTGTCGGTGGGCATGACGGGCGTCTCAACACTGCTCGCCCCGCTGCTCACGCCGCTGCTGACATGGATGCTTGCGGGACATCAGATCAATGTCAATATGCTCAGTATGTTCCTCAGCATCCTGTGGGTTGTCATCGTGCCCATTGCCCTTGGACTCATCATCAAGCGGCTCGCCCCTCGGTTCACTGATGAGGCGGTGGATTATCTCCCCGCTTTCTCTTCGCTCGCCATTGCTGCGATTGTCGCCATCGTCATTGCTGCCAGTGCAGAGAAACTGATGGTGGGGGGCTGGCTGATAATCCTTGTCGTGATGCTTCACAACCTCTTCGGTCTTGCCCTAGGCTATTCTTTGGGTAAGGTGCTGCGGCTCCCTCTGCCTAAGCGCAAGGCCATATCCATTGAGGTGGGCATGCAGAACTCCGGCCTTGCCAGCAGCCTTGCCACCATGCATTTCGCCGCTTATCCTATGGCAACCATCCCCGGAGCCATCTTCAGCGTCTGGCACAACCTGTCAGGGGCGGTCATCGCCCGCATATATGCGAGGATGAAGGATTCGCAAGCTTAGCTTGCTCAGGAGATAGATGGAGATAGAAGATAGAGGGAGTTAGAGGGAGATAGAAGGAGATAGAGGGAGATAGAAGGAGATAGAGGACAAATGTCTTAAACTGCATGACTGCAAAAGTAATGTCTTCTATCTCCTTCTATCTCCCTCTATCTCCTTTTAACTCCTAAAAACCCCTCCTTAAAATCCAATCATCAGATACGCAATGGCGCAGCATATCGCGGCGACGGGTAACAGTCCTAACCGTAGCCAGGCGGCTACGATGCCCGTAAGCAGTGCCACGGTGCCCACTATGGGCGTAGGCGCTGCGAGAACCATGTCGGGAAATGTCATCACTGCCAACGTCACGTAGGGCACATAGTATAGGAAACTGCGTACGAAGCGGTTGCGTATCTGCCCCTTGATGCAGACCATCGGAAGCACACGGATCAGATTGGTGACCACTATGCCCAGGAGAATGTATATGATGACGCTATGCTTCTCCATCTTTCTCTGTTTTTATGGGTTTCAACCATGCTGCGACAGCTGAAATGACGACTGTCAGCAGCACTGTTCTCATGCCGCTGCTCCACTGTCCCACAACGGGCATCACGGCGCACAGGCCGCTCAGCACAAAGCTGGCGATGAGCACATAGAGCACATTGCGGTCACTGTGGGCCTGGGGGATGATGATTGCGAGGAACATGCCGTAGAGCGACATGCTGAGAGCCGCCACCGCCGACGGTGGCAGAAGGCTGCCCGCCACGATGCCGATGGCACATCCCGAGGCCCAGAACAGGGTGGAGATGAGCGCTGCGGAGTAGGTGTATGAGGGGGGTGTATAGCCGCGATGGGCTATGGAGATGCCGAAGACCTCGTCGGTGATACAGCAGGCCATGAGCGTCCGGTGCAGCCACGACGTGCCGGGGGCTATCTTCTGCGACAGTGCGGCGCTCATCAGCATATACCTCAGGTTCGTCACCAGCCCCATTGCCACAACCTCCGCGTATGCCGCATTGGCTGCCACGAGCGTATAAGTGCCATACTCTCCGGCTGAGGCGCGGGTGAAGAAACTGCTGAAGAAACCCTCCCAGGCCGTCAGGCCAGCCTTGGCGGCTATGATGCCGAGTGAGAAGGACACGGCAAGGTAGCCCAGCGCGATGGGAAGACCATCGCGAAGACCATGCATGATGTGTTGACTCCGTGCTACCATCCGGCTGGCAGTACGATATTCTCTACTTTGTGCGCCTCAGCAAACAGAGGCGCAATCTCCTCGTCGGTGAACCCTGCTATGCCGCAGCCGATGCGGGTGACGAGGAACGTCAGTTCGGGATGAGCCTTGGCAAACTCTATGAAGTCATCCACGTAGGGCTTGATGGTCTCCACGCCGCCCTGCATCGTGGGGATGCCGTAGCTCTGACCCTGCAGGCCTACGCCCTGACCCATGATGGCTCCAAACTTGCGGTAGGCTATGTAGGCAGCGCCACCGCCGTGCATACCCGCCAAGTTGCTGCCAAACACGAATATCTCGTTTGGCTGCAGAGAGGTGATAAGTTCTGGTGTCGTTCTCTTCTGTTCCATTGCGTTAACGTGCATTCCGCGCAAAAATCATAATGTTCTTTCGGCAGTCTTATGCCGCTCAATCTTGCTGCGGAATGAAAATCACGGCGCAAAGGTAGTAATTTTTAATTTACTGTACAAATTTTTGTTGTATGACGATGACGCTTATCTTAGTGTGGCTTTATACTGGAGATACAAAAAACATTCGCAATTATTTTGCTGTTTCAAAAATAGTGCGTACCTTTGCAACGTACAGTTAGGAAGTTCAATATAGGAATGTACGACGAGAATATGTGTACCTATAACATATCAATAGACGATGCCGTGATGCGGAACGTAAGGCCCACAATCACAAAAGGCATGGACGAAGGCGCTTGGGTTCAGTTGCAAGTGCAGGCGTTGTTCGCCAAGTTGGCAGAAAATGCAGACAAGGATACTCCGAAGGGTCTTAGACTTTCTCAAAGGCTCAGAGGAATCGGTCATGCGCCTAAGGATTTCGACTACAAGAAGGAGTTAGAGAACCGCTTCTGATTAGGAGATATTCATACGCTCGTTCGGATTTGTCGCACGGGCCTCTGGGATGCTTTCCTCTCACATTGTTTACAGACAGCGTAACTCAGGCGAGAAAACTCTGAACCTTGTAAAGCGGAGATAGAATCCGACCACAGTGAATATAAGCAATTTGCAATACAATCTCACTGGCAAACGATTTTTCCGTCACGTGCGGAAACATTTTCCGCACCGTGCGGAAAAACTTTCCGTAACGGTACGGAATATCTTTCCGTAAGCTTCGGACTGCCCGCTGCGTCCCGTGTTTGAATGGTGCAATATGGTATCACGCAGTGCGATACGCAGACAACGGGGGACGCCCACGTCCCCCCTCCCCATTCGGCTCCCCCGTTTCGCGGGGGGACAGAACCCCCGAGTGGACGTGCCCACCACTTACGAAAGTTCAATTATTCTAATTATTCCAATTTCTTTCAAAAAATCATCCTATAATTTCTTTCCATTTTTCTTGCGCATCTCAAAACTTAATCGTACCTTTGCACCAAAGTCTGTGATTGGCTGTCTTCGTCTGCCATAGTGATGGCGGACATGCTGCAAGGCTCAGCAGCCCCAGACTCAATGACATTACGGGTAAAAAACGAGAAGCATTGTGCTTCGTCTTGTTGAGTGAAACCTGAGAAATTTCAATCAATAATGCAAGATGGACATAGTGGCTCTCTCATGCGATAGCGTGGGATAGTTGTATCACTATATCTTCATTATTCGGTTTTCTCAGGACCGCACTCAAGGGATGTAGGGCTGCTTCAGTCTTACGCTTTTTTTATATCCCTACGCGCACGTATATATATGATAAGGTGTAACGACAACGGCAGCGAACGGCACGCCCCCTTGGGGCAGATAGGAAATAATCTCGTTACACGCAGGCAGTGATGCCCACACCCCGAAACTGGAATACCAAATTACTTACATAAACTAAAACAAAAAGCAAAAAACTATGAAATTCAAACAATTACTAACAAAATCGCTCCTCGCGGCAGTATGCCTGCTCGTGGGGCAAAGTGCGTGGGGTGTGGATGTAACCACTACCATTGATTTCAATTCTTTTGTGGAAAGTAGCACCCCTGACATCACACTCGGCTCAGATGCTATCTCTCAGAGCGGTACAAACGCGCTCACTGTCTATCAGTTGACTAACAATGGCACCAACTTTGACCGTATTGCGCTTTCACACACAAATAAAAGCGGTGTACAGAAAAGGTGGTTGTTCAGAAATGATGGTTCAACATTTCAGAAAGGTCTGTGCGGCAACTGGAATAGCAAAGGAACCGCAAACGATTCATACAATCTCTCTATTCTTGACTTGAAGGAAGGTGACAGAATTACCATCACATGGGATGAACAATCAGGTAAGGGCGCAGGACCAAAGTTTTGTTCAGCAGGTGTAGTGACATCAGGAACACCTGCTACCGACAATACAGCAGCGTCCACAATGGCCAGTGGCACAACATACACTATGAAAGCTACTGGAAACCTTGACTTGTATAGTACAAACAATAATCTTGGCATCCATACAATCGTCATAGTATCCACTGGTACGGAAGAGGTTACATCACCAACCTTAGCTATTACTGGAGCTTCGGGTTATGGTCGAAAAGTGACTATCACAGCAGGCGCATCAAATGCCAGCAACGCGGTGACTACCTATTACACTACAGATGGCAGTGAACCCACTACATCATCGCCCAACTACTTCACAACTGCTTCACAGGTAATAACTGTTGGAGAAAATGCCACTGAGGCTTCCACCATAACCGTGAAGGCTTTGACTGTAAGTTCTGCAAGCGCAGAATCTTCAGTAACATCTCAGAATGTTACCGTCGGAACACTTGTTCAATTGGCTGCACCAACAATTTCTATGTCTTCATTTGCTTCGGCAGGACTTGTTTACAATCCAGTATACTCTTTCACATCGGATCAAAGTGGGGTAATCGGAACTCCTAGTGTTACTTATTCTTATTCATTTGCTGGTGGTGCGTCTACTGCTGGCACTTCATATACAGCATCATCATCTGGTAAAATTACGGTTACGGTAAGTGCCGATGGTTATGAATCAAATTCAACTGTTCTGAGTATTGTTGGTGGCAATTATGCTAAAACATATTCTTTTGATGCTACTAAAGATGTTACAGTAGATACGTCAACAGGCACATGGGAGAGTGCTTCAAATGTTGGTGGCGTTCAATGGACCTTTACATCTCTTGACAATTGTACTTATTCATTACGTGCAGACATTACCTTAACAGGTTTTATGTATGCTCGAGCAACAACTGCACAAACAAAACAAGGTTTTTACGCTCGTCTCGGATCTGGTTCTGTAGGATTCTCTCTGACAGATGGCGAGTATGTAGTATTTGGAATGCGCGGTGAAACAAACAGTATTGCTAATAGTGGGGCAACAAGTAAGTCTTTTGGACAGTATAGTAACATTCGTTCAATAGAAATATTTACTCCAGCAACAGATGTTGATATTGCCATTCTTGACTGTAAGCAGCATGAGACTTCAGCTGCTTTCGCAAAAGTTGTAGATGCAGAAACATTTGCTACTGCTGATGAAGTTTATGCTTTCCATACCGCTTGGCAGATTGAGAATGCTGTTTCAGATGACATAACAAAGGTGATATTCGACGCTCCAGTTTCAGATTTCTCTCGTTGGAATAAAGCTCGCAGCAATTCTGGTGAGCAATATACAAATGCGCCAGATAATAAATACTTCGATGCTTGGGATAGTCAAGTTTCTGATGCAAAGCAGAAGATATATGGGCTTCCAGCAGGAAATTATTCGCTGAAAGTTGCTACACGTGCATCAGAAGATCTTTCAGACAAGAGTAAATATAATGTTTGGGTAAGTGGAGGTTCTGCTAATGTTAGTACTCTTGGTAACCATGATGGAAATACAGGTGGAGAACTTGGAAATGGTTGGAGTTGGACAATCATACCATTTACTCTTGATGCAAAGGCGGATGTGGAAATAGGTTTCTATTCTCTTCCTGGAGAAGGTTCAAAGTTATGGGCAGGTGCTGATGATTGGCATTTGTATAAACTCCCAGAGAATGTTACCAAGACCATATCTACTGCTGGTTGGGCAACATTCTGTTCTCCATACGCTCTTGACTTAGCAAATGCTACAGGTTTGACTGATGCTTATATCGTTACCGGTGGTCAGAATGGTGTACTGACAAAATCTTCTGTAAAGGGCGGCACTGTGCCAGCAAACACAGGTCTGCTGCTGAAAGGCAATGAGGGTACTGCAACAATTCCTGTTGTTGCAACCAGTGAGACAGATGTGACGGGCAACATCCTTAAAGGTGTGACTGAGGCTACTGAGATTGCTGCCGAAACAGGCTGGGTACTGATGGGCTCGCCAAAACTCGGCTTCTATCAGAATGCTGCTGCCTTCACCGTAGGTGCTAACACAGCTTATATCCTCGTGTCAGCCCTGCCAGTTCCACCAGCATCAGGAGCCGCACGCGCTTCTTATCTGCTCTTCGACGATATGACTGGTATCTCACAGGTTGCAGGTAGCAAGGTAAAGACCAACGGCGTTATCTATAACCTGAACGGTCAGCGCGTAAGCAACCCAACGAAGGGCAT